>JBILTD010000213.1:0-3048 GCA_044371695.1 Crocinitomicaceae bacterium
GCGTCGTGTTTGGGCCCACGATAACCATTGATAAAAAGAATATATTCTTGTGCTAGCATGTGGGTAGACAACAGAAAAAAAAGTGGAATGAGCAAAAATTTACTTCCCATATTGATAGAAAATGCCGCTGGCAAAAGCAGTCCAAAAACTCGCATTTTGCTCAGCTGTTTTTAAACCAGAATTGATCCAGGAGTTACAAGTAAAGAAGAGACTGTAGCGCCCTTTCGCTTCATAATAAGCATCGTTGCCCGTAACAACACCCTTGATTTTTGGACGAATCAAAATAGTTTGATGGTTTTTATAGACCAGAGTGCGTTGTATATAATGCACTAATTTTTGATATTGTTTTTTAGTGATTTTTAAGCCAATAATTGGGCGATCATCTAGGAGTTGTCTGTAGTAAGTGGCATGGATGGCTGAAGGCCCAAGGCCAAAAGGCGTGGTGAGTGCAGTTTTGAGAGTGAGGTCAGCCCAAGTGGGTGTGTTCATGTAAAAAGTTTGGTCGCCCCAACCAATAGAGATCAGTTGGTTACTGCTGTCCTTGAAGTCTGTGTTGGCAATTGGAAATTCTTGGCGCCAGTCATGGATTTCATTTTTGACGGGTAGCACAAAGTCGGTGTGAACGCCAGATTTCATGAGGTAGATATGGACGCTCGCGTTTTTGTAGATTTTCCCTTTGCTTGGAATTCTAGAAAGGATGAACGTGCAAAGCAAGTAAAAAACAATTGCGCTGCCCAAAAAAGTAAGGGTATAGCCGGTTACTTTTAAGCTGCGTTTAGTAGCTCGTCGAACTCGACGGGTTTGGTACCAATGTAATTTGCGTTTTTTTTGCTGCATATGTTCAAAACAAAGTTAAACTTTCTAGCATATTTGAAGGCCAAGTGTTTATTTTTGTGTTCAGTAAATCTACACCATGCAACACAAATTTTTCCTTTTATTTTCCTTTTTTAGTCTTTTTACTTTTGGTCAACAAAACAACAGTACGCTCAACGCTTCTCAGAAACTTACAGAGGTCTTGCTCAATGTAGATCGTTATTATGTCGACTCCCCAGATATTTCTAAACTCACCGAAACGGCCATTGTTTCACTCTTAGAAGAGCTTGATCCACATTCTACTTACATTCCAAAAGAAGAGCTTGACGATGCGCAAATGACAATTAATGGAAGTTTTGTCGGAATTGGGGTGCGTTTTCAACTCATGAAAGACACCATCAGTGTGGTTGCAACCATTCCAGGTGGCCCTTCAGAAAAATTAGGCATTTTACCTGGCGATCAAATTGTACAGGTAGATGGCAATAATGTTGCGGGTATTGGTATTAAAAATGATCAGGTACGTCAAAAACTAATGGGAGACCTTGGCACAAAAGTGAAAGTAACGGTTAACCGCAAAGGCAAACTCTTAGATTTTAATATTACCCGCGATAAAATCCCAGTCTTTTCAGTAGATGCGGCCTACATGATTGACAAAGAGATTGGGTACATCAAGCTCAATAGTTTTTCCAAAACAACGGTTCAAGAAGTTCAGTCGGCCCTACAAATGCTCAAGACTCAGGGGATGAAAAGTCTTATTTTTGATTTACAAAGCAATGGTGGTGGACTTCTAGATGCGGCCCATAAACTAGCAGACGAGTTTTTATCCGGTGACAAACTCATCGTTTATTCTGAAGGCAGGGCGCAACCGCGTTATGACCTTAAAGCCATGAAAAAAGGTCTTTTTGAAGAAGGACAACTGGTTATTCTCACAGATGAATATTCGGCGAGTGCCAGCGAAATTTTATCCGGTGCTATCCAAGATTGGGATCGCGGCTTAATTGTTGGGCGTCGAACTTATGGTAAAGGATTGGTTCAAAGACCTATGCCACTCTCCGATGGCTCTGAAATTCGCCTGACAATTGCACGTTATTACACGCCAACAGGGCGCCACATTCAAAAGCCATACCAAGACACAGAAACGTATCGCAAAGACCTCAATCAGCGTTATTTAAACGGAGAATTTTTTCTCAAAGACTCAATTAAATTACCCGATTCTTTGATGTACAAAACCCTCAAGACTAAAAGAACTGTTTACGGTGGTGGCGGAATCATGCCAGATGTCTTTGTAGCGCTTGATACTACAGAAAGCTCCACTTATTTTGCAGATTTGATTCAAGGTGGTCATGTCAATAGCTTTATTTTTAAATATGTCAATGAGAACCGTGCGGCCTTATTGAAATCTTATCCAAGCATCAAAGAATTCAAAGCAAATTTCGTCTGTGATGCTTCATTTATGGATGCTTTCTTTGCCTACGTAGCCAAAGAAGATAGCACCCTCAAATACAACGAAGACGAATACCGCCGCAGTGAAAACTTAATTAAATTGAGGTTGAAGTCCGTGATTGCACAAGATTTATGGGGTGCCAATGAAATGTTTCAGATCTACAACGACACCAATGAAATCTTACAAGAAGCCATTCAGCAAATTCAAAGCAAAAACTATAATAATTTTAATCTCGAAAAGTAATTCGATTATAGTTTAAGACGCTCAAAATCTAATACATCATTACCAATTATGTCTGACGATAAAAAAATAATCTTTTCAATGGTGGGCGTGTCCAAAGTGACACCAACCGGTAAGCAAATCATCAAAGATATTTACCTCTCCTTCTTCTATGGTGCCAAAATCGGCATCATCGGTTTGAATGGTTCGGGTAAATCTACAGTCATGAAGATCATTGCAGGCCTCGATAAATCTTATCAAGGTGATGTTGTATTTTCTCCTGGCTACACAGTAGGTTATTTGCCCCAAGAACCTGAACTAGACCCGAACAAAACCGTCAAAGAAATTGTGATGGAAGGCGCTCAGGAAATTGTCGATGTTTTGGCTGAATATGAAGAGATCAACAATGCCTTCATGGATGAAGCCGTTTTGGCAGATCCAGATAAAATGGACAAGCTCATTGCGCGTCAAGGAGAGGTTCAAGACAAAATAGACGCACTCGATGCTTGGGAACTCGACACCAAACTTGAGCGCGCTATGGATGCCTTGCGTTGTCCGCCAGATGACCAGCT
>JBILTD010000060.1:0-9596 GCA_044371695.1 Crocinitomicaceae bacterium
CAAATATCAATGACGGTGTAGGTTTGCCATTTAACTTCACAGACATTTACGGCAAAGTAACCTTCAATGGGGAGGGTGGTTCAAAATTTAGTGCTTTTGGTTTCAATAACCAAGATTCAGTGAATTATTCAGTAGCCGACCTCGATTGGAATGCTTCGGGTGGTGGAATCAATTTTACCCTCGTGCCAAGTAGCTCGCCAATTTTTATCAGAGGGCATGTCAATGGTAGTAACTATGAAACTACTTTTCAAGAAACCGCTCAAGAACCTCGCTACTCAAAAATCGGTGGTTTTGACCTCGGCTTTGATTTCACCTTTTTCCAAAAGAACGAAAGTGAACTTAACTACGGTTTTAACTTAAGCGGCTTCAACACACAGTTTGTGACCTATAACGAGCTTTCTAGAAAAATAGAAGCCAGCAACTTTACCACTGAGATTGGTACTTATGTCAATTACCGACTTGTTACACCAAGATGGGTGTACCAGACGGGTTTGCGCATGCAGGTATATGCGTCGTTGAATACGGTCTCGATTGAACCCCGCTTAGGCGCCAAGTTCAATGCCACTGACAAACTGCGTTTCAAATTCTCAGGAGGGCGTTTTTCTCAGAACTTTACCTCTGCTTCATCAGACAAGGACATCGTCAATTTATTCAACGGCTTGCTTTCTGCACCAACAAACGTTCAAGACGAATTCATCAATGAGTACCAGCAGGTGAGCCCGATCAAAAATGGCTTGCAATATGCTTGGCATGCCATTGCTGGATTTGAATACGACCTCAATAAATTTTGGAATGTCAACATCGAAGGCTACTACAAATACTTTGATCAACTCAGTAACATCAACCCCAATAAACTATATGCAGACATCGCTCAGTTTGAACTCATCGATGACGTCTTCAAGAAAGACTTCATTATTGAATCTGGGCAATCTTTTGGTGTAGATGCGCTCTTGAAGTACAGCAAAAACCGCGTCTTCATTTGGGCCGTTTATTCATGGGGTTACAACACGCGCTGGGATGGTTTTGTAGCTTATTTCCCGGTTTTTGACCGTCGTCATAACCTTAATCTTGTCGCTTCTTATGCTTTCGGTGAGAAAAAAGCAACCGAGCTCAATGTGCGCTGGAACCTAGGTTCAGGTTTGCCTTTCACACCAACGGCAGGTTATTATCAATTAGAAAACTTCAGCGAAGGCCTTACCACAGACTACGTCACCAATAACCCAAATACCATTGCAACAATGTTGGGTACCTTCAATTCTCAAAGGCTTCCGTACTACCACCGTTTAGATATTACTTTGAAGCACACCATCACTACCAAAGCGAAAAATAACATCGAATTGGTTGCGGGTGTTACCAATGCCTATAACCGAAACAATATTTTTTACGTGAACCGCGTAACCAATCAAAAGATTTATCAGTTCCCTGTGCTTCCGAGTGTAGGGATGAGTTATAAATTTTAAATTATGGCAAAAATAAGGGCCTTCAAAGCCATTCGACCTGTCAGAGATAAGGTGCACTTGGTTGCCACCCGTCCTTATTATTCCTACAAAAAGAATGTACTCAAAGCAAAACTCGAGGACAATCCATTTACATTTTTACACATCATTAATCCTGAATTTGGCGCTACCATTAAAACCAAGCCCAATTCTGTGGAGCGCTTTGCGCAAGTGCGTCAAAAATTCGAGCTATTTAAGCAACAAGGCATTCTCATCGAAGACCAAAATGAACACATTTATATTTATCGCCAAAGCAACGAATACCAAAGTTTTACAGGTTTTTTTGCGGGCGTAAGTGTAACTGATTACCTCGAAGGCAAGATCAAAATTCATGAAGAAACGCTCACGGCACGTGAAGATGTCTTTACAAAGTATCTTGAGGTGGTTGGCTTCAATGCCGAACCAGTCCTGATGACTTATGAAAGCCAGCCAGAACTTCAAGAATGCTTAGCTGCGTATACACAAACCAGAGCAGAATACGAATTCACGACCACGGATCGCATTAAACACGAAATTTGGCTCGTGAGCCCCACCGATTCAGTAGCGATTTGTAAAGCCTTTGAGAAAATTGAAGCGCTGTACATTGCAGACGGGCACCACCGCTCTGCTTCTTCGGTGCGTTATGCTCAGAAGCTACAAGAGCATAAAGTTCAAAGCCCTGAAGCTGCACAGTATTTCTTGAGTTATTTAGTCGATGAAAAATCAGTGCAAATTGCACCCTTTCACCGCTTATTGAAATCTACAAATGGTCTCGACCTAAAAGGCCTTCAGGCAATTTTAGCGAACGAAGGAGCAATAGAACAACTTGAAGGCGCTTGTTTGCCAGAAAAGAAGCACGACATTCATATTTACATGGAGCAAACTTGGTTTAAATTTAAGCCCAACCTCCATTTTATCAATGACCAAGACCCCATTGAAACCCTCGATTCTTTTATCCTTTCTGACCTCATCTTAAAACCCATTTTTGGCATCACCGATCTGAAAACCACCGATCAGGTCGCCTTTATTCCGGGCAACGAACCGATTGAAAAAATGATTGAAGCCGTCGATTCCAAGAAATTTCAGGTTGCTTTCTTATTGCACCCCGCAACGATGTCAGATGTTAAAAAAGTAGCTGATGCTGGGATGAACATGCCGCCGAAATCGACTTGGGTAGAGCCGAAACTCAGAAGTGGACTCACTATTTATTCTTTAGAACATTAATCGGGCCTAAGCGCTATAGATATGATCAAGGAGAAAATAAATGAACTTTTGACACAATTACCAACACAGGTTCGCCTGATCGCGGTGTCAAAAACAAAACCCGTTGCTGCTATTCTTGAAGCCTACGAATCCGGGCAGCGTGATTTCGGAGAAAACAAAGTGCAAGAATTGGTCGAGAAACAAGCCCAATTACCAAAAGATATTCGTTGGCACTTAATTGGTCATTTACAAACCAATAAAGTAAAGTATGCCGCTTCTTTTGTGCACCTCATTCATGCAGTGGACAGCTTGAAATTATTACAGGAAATAGACAAGCAAGCCAAGAAAAATAACCGCATGCAGAAAGTGCTCTTGCAGTTTTATATCGCGCAAGAAGAAACCAAGTTCGGTCTCGAACTCAATGAAGCCAAAACCCTACTCGACTCAAACGAATATCAAGCACTTCAAAACATTGAAATTTGCGGTGTCATGGGCATGGCCAGCTTTACAGAAGACGAAGCACAAGTGCGCAAAGAATTTGAAGAGCTGCATGCCATCTTTAATGAACTCAAAGCAAACTATTTTGCTGAGCAAGCAACATTTACTGAAATATCGATGGGAATGAGCGGTGATTACCAATTGGCCATTGAAGCCGGAAGTACCATGATTAGGGTTGGGAGTTCGATCTTTGGCGGTAGATAAACCGATTTAAAAACTCGTTTCAAAAAGTATTACTCTTCTTGGGTATCAAAAATCAGTTTGGAAATCTGACTAGGATCAAAATACTTGTTAGCCAAGGCCTGCATCTCCTCACTTGTGATTTTATCGATACTTTGGTGCATTTCAGCAATGGTATCAATCTGACCAAAAGCCAACATACTTTTCCCGAGACCTTGCATGAGGCCCGCATTGACATCCATACCTAGGGCCAATTGACCTTTGAATTGTCTTTTAGCTTGCTGTAATTGTTTAGCAGAAAGTGCTTTTTCACGCAAAAGTGCCAGTTCTTTATAGATGAGCGTAAGGGTTTTGTCAATATTCTTGGCTTCTGAACCAAAATAAATTTGCCAGTATCCGGTATCGGCAAAAGTGTGGTAATTGGCCTCAATGGCATAAGCGTAACCGTAGCGCTCACGCACAGATAAATTGAGCCTAGAGTTGAGTGCAGGGCCGCCTAAAATATTAATGAGTAAAGACATCGCGATGCGCTCCTCGTTGTGATAACTTGGGGCCAAACCACCAATAACGGCATGTGCTTGGTAATTGGCTTCTTTCTTTCTGAGGTCAAAAGACGCATAGTTGGTGAAGGCAACGGGTTTTGGCCTTGCGGCTGTCGCACGTAAATTTTCAAGTGCGCTTTCTAACAAACCCTTGAGTTTAGGCAAAGGCATGTTTCCGACAAAAGACACCACTAGGTTATCGGCAGTAAAATATTGTTCGACGTATTCAATGAGATCTTTGCGCGTAAAGCCGCTGACACTTTCTTTGGTACCGAGAATATTGAAACCCAAAGGGTGATTCTTAAAAAGGGCGTCGTCGAAATCATCGAAAATTTTATCGCTAGGAGAATCTAGATACGAGTTGATTTCATCTAGAATGACTTCTTTCTCTCTTTCAAGTTCTTTTTCTGGAAAAACCGAATTGATCGAGAGGTCTGCGAGTAAATGAATAGCGCGTTTGGTGTGCTCTTTTGAGAATGATGCATAGAGGCACATTTCTTCTTTTGCCGTGTAGGCATTGAGTTCACCACCAACGGCATCGATGCGAGATAGAATTTGAAGGGCTTTTAGTTTGCTGGTTCCCTTGAACAAACAGTGCTCTAGGAAGTGTGCCAAACCCGTTTGATGTTCCGCTTCGTGTCGAGAACCCGCAGCAAAGAAAAAGCCGAGGTGCGCCACTTGGCTCGGGACACGCAAATAAACCAAGCGCGTGCCATTTGAAAGCACTTCACAAATGGGTTGGTAACTTCTCATTTAAGGATTGAGTAAATTGATTTGCCAAACGTCATCTTGGAGTAAAAAGGACTTGCGGTCGTGTAGACGCGAGGGCTGCCCTTGCCAAAATTCAAAGTAATCGGGCTGAAGCGCATAGCCTCCCCAATGTGGTGGTCTAGGGACCAGCTCTGGGAATTGTTGATCGTAGTATTCAAACTGAGCGATGAGCTCTTGACGAGAGGGTAAAACAGCGGATTGCGCTGAAGCCCATGCTCCGATTTGACTTTCTCTGGGGCGGCTGGCAAAATAAGCATCGCTGACAGCTGCATCTATAGGCTGTACACGGCCTTCAATGCGAATTTGGCGCATGAGCCCTGGCCAGAAAAAAAGCATAGAAACTTTCTCTTGACGGCTGATATCTTGCCCTTTATGGCTCAGGTAATTGGTATAAAAAATAAAAGACTGCCCGTGTAATTCTTTGAGGTATAAAATTCTAGAACTGATGCGTAAGTCGGGGCTCGCCGTACTCAGTACAAACGCGTTGGCTTCTTTTTCCTGAGCGGCTGCTGCATGATCAAACCAATTGGAGAACGCAATAAATGGATCTGACCCTAAAGCGTCAATGCCTGAAGGATGATCAAAATCAGCGTGGTTTTCTCGGTATGCCTTTAACCATTCACTCATGGAAATCTTTTTCTTTAGTTAGTCGTCTAGATCTGTTTCTTCTTCGTCCGATGAAGTGAGGTCCTCTTCTTCTTCTGAAGAGTAAGTATCTGTTAAAGTAGAGTCTGAGTCGTCTTCGAATACGTCTTCGTCGAGGTCAGAGCCCGCTGCAGAAAATACCTGTCTGATTGGGGTGTGTTGTACTTCTTCTTCAAAAGCAGGAGACTTTTTGGCAACTGGTGATTGCACATCTTCTTCACGGTACGGAAAAATTTCAACGATTGGTGAGGCAGTGATAGAAACCACATTGAAATCAATCATAAGGGTAGCTAAGCTTTCTTCTATGCGCTCATAGGCTTCTTTGACATGAGCCGCGCTCACTAAAAAGTTTTGAGAAATGGTTTTGGCTTTTTCACCGTCTTCGTCAATGCGATCATAAGTGACTTTACACTTGAACCATTGTTCAGCATCGTCATATTGAAAAATATCATGAAGATCGGTTCGGGCAATTCCAGTTACTTGAAATTCACCTCTGATGCTTGACCCGAGTTCTTCATAGATACGTGCCTCAGCATCTGTGAATGTCATGGCAGCCAATAAATAAGGTTCAGAAACCCTTTTAAATGTGCCGTTTTCTAATTGTTTTGTGTACTTGACCTTAACGGTAAACCAACTGTTCATGCGTGTAAAATTAGGAACACAAAGATAACACGCTTCAGGCAATAAAGCACTACTTCATGAAGCCAAAAGGCAATAAGTCTCGACAAGAATTTAAAATCAGAATACTGCCATCATTTTGAACGAGTAAAACCCGAATTGGTTGTTGCTGACGACTTTCGCTTTCTAGCATGACCTGTCTGCAAGAACCGCAAGGTGAAACATAGTTTTCGGCAGCAATAAGCGTCCCCTTTACTGCAATACAAATCGCTTCAATTGGTTGGTCTGGAAAGCTAGCGCCCGCATAAAAAAGGGCAACGCGTTCTGCGCAGAGCCCAGACGGGTAGGCAATATTTTCTTGATTATTCCCTTCAATGAGTTGACCATTATGCAAGCGCACTGCTGCCCCAACTTGGAATTTAGAATAAGGTGCATAAGCCCTAGTTAGCGCTTCTTTGGCCGCAGTAACTAATTGTTGGTCAGCGGTATGAAGCTGTGCCTCAGAAGAAATCAATTGGTAAGAAAGGGTAAACTCTTGATTCATAGGGGCATTTGTACGCAAAGTAGCGACAATTGTTTCGTTTAATTTATTTGAACGAAAGCGTGAAAGACCTTTCTTTTTTCGGTAAATTCGCGTTTTACATGAATATGGATACAAACAAAGCGAAAGCTTCTTACGGTGTCGGCATGAGTATTGCCGAAAGCCTTTCTCAGCAAGACCTCACTGCCCTTGACCTCGATCAAGTGATGGCCGGTATGCACGCCATCTTCAGCGGCATCGAACCGCTCATGAGCCCTGAAGAAGCAAATATTGAAATTCAACAATTCCTCAACGCGCAAAAAGCACTCAAATACGAAGCCAACAAACAAGCTGGCGCTGCCTTTTTAAGTGAAAATGGTCAACGCCCAGAAGTTCAAACCACAGCAAGTGGTCTTCAATATGAAGTATTGCACGAAGGCGAAGGTGCCCAGCCTGGGCCAACAAGTCAAGTAACGGTACACTACCACGGTACACTCATCGACGGTACTGTCTTTGATAGTTCCGTACAACGCGGTGCGCCTGCTACTTTTGGGGTCAATCAAGTGATTCGCGGCTGGACAGAAGCGCTGCAACTCATGAAAGTGGGTGCCAAATACCGCTTAAGTATTCCTGAAGACCTCGCATATGGTGCCAATCCGCACCCAGGTGGAGCCATCCAACCGTACAGTGCCCTTATTTTTGACGTAGAATTAATCTCCATCGCCTAATGAAATTTTTATCTCTTTTTACCCTTGTTTTAGTCCTTGCTTCCTGCGGAGACCAAGTCGTTACTTTTAAATCAGACAAAGAACGCTACTCTTACTTGTTAGGCGTTGAAATTGCCAAACCATTTGTGGCACAAGCACCATTCAATCAACTTGACAAAGAGCAAATGATCGCTGGCTTCGCTGACCCAGTTAAAGAAACTGAAGTAGAGCGCTACTACAAAGATCTCGAACTCGTTTTGGGGCAAGGTAGCAAAACCATCAACGAAAAGTTTAAGGAAAAAGGATCTTTTGCCGCTGGTAAAATCAACCGCGAACGCTTTGATCACTACTTCTCAGAACTAAATGCTACTTCACTCATCAACAGCGAATTTGTCAAAAAAGGTTTTGCAGACGGGCTCAACAAAAAAGAAGCTGAAGCGCTCAAAGGCCTTGATCGCAAGAAAATCATGGCCAACTTTGAGGCACTCATGAATCAGAAATACCAGAAAATTACTGCTGGTTTCAAAGCTGAAGGCGAAGCATTCATGGCGCAAAACAAAACTAAAGCTGGCGTCATTACCACCGCAAGTGGTTTACAGTATATCGTGATCAAAGCGGGCAAAGGTCCCAAGCCAACAAAAGAAGCACGTGTCAAAATGAAATATGTGGGCATGAACCCAGACGGCTCTATTTTTGATCAATCACCAGAAGGTGAAGGAGTGAGTTTTGGACTTACTGAAGTGATTCCAGGCTGGACAGAAGCCATTCAGCTCATGCAAGTTGGCAGTAAAATCCGACTTTTTGTTCCGCAAGAATTAGGCTATGCGGGTAATCCTCCGCAAGGAGCCAATATCAAACCTTATTCTCCACTTGTTTTTGAAATGGAACTCGTTGCTATAGAAAAGGCAACTGCTCCCGCACCTGCCATGATGCCTCAAGGTATCAACCCGTAAACCAACATTATTCTTGAACCCATGTTGAAATATCTCTCTGTATTTGCCCTACTCTTTTTCGGACTCAGCGCCTGTGAAGACGACATCAAACTAGACGGCGACTTCGTTGAAACAGCAGTTGTTTATGGTCTGCTCGATCAAGCTGACTCCATACATTACGTCAAAATCACGCGTGCTTTTATCGGCCCAGGTTCAGCCCTAGACAACGCCCTGATCGCCGACTCCAGCTATTTTGAACAAGTAGAAGCTACTGTCAGTGAAGTGGTGAATGGTCAGGTTACGCGCACATGGCAACTACAAGACACCATTGTTCAAGACAAAGACACCAACGGGATTTTCTATGCCCCTGAGCAAAAAGCATATTATTTCAAAACCTTACCTACTGGCCCACTCGAGGCCATACAAACCTCGACAAATCCCTTGCTAAGTTCATTAAAACCAACGGCTACTTATCGTTTCAAAGCCATCATTAATGGTGGAGAGTTTGAAGTGTCTGGTGAAACCGAGCTAGTACATGGTATGACATCGCCTACCGCTTCTCAGAACTTTACCTTTAAATTTGCCAATGATCCTGGTATTTACGTGCCGAGTGGTGTAGCCATTTCAAATTCAGGTAACGCTTATATTGCCAGCGCACATCTCGATGTATTGTTCAATGAACACCGTGGCGCTGTCAAAACTGAAAAATCGTTCCGTTGGAAATTAGGCGAAGCCAATGTTGAACCATACAGCTCGCGTACCTTCACGGCTGCCGGCAAAACATTCTTTGACCTCATTAAGTCCAATGTAACCACAGACCCAAGCATTGACAAACGCACCTTCCAAGGTTTCAATATCATCATCACTGGCGGTGCTGAAGATTTATACAATTATATGGCGGTCAATAAACCAAGCTCAAGTTTAGCGCAGAGTAAGCCAAGCTATACAAACCTGAATGTCACCAATGGCAAACGCGTAGTTGGTATTTTCTCTTCCAGACAAACGCTCACTTACTACAAACCATTTTACACTTCTCCACAACAAGCCTACATCAGAGCTATTGACAAGAAAACAACCCGTGAATTGTGCTCAGGCCCTATTACCGGAAACTTACTTTTTTGTTCGAATCACCCAGGTGACAACGTTGTAGGGCAAGAAGAATCCTTTGCTTGTAATTAACCACTATGACTGAACGCGAGACTTTCTTTGCAGATGTCTTGTTGCCGGTCCCGATGCGACAGGTTTTTACTTATCGCATTCCCTTTGATTTCAATACACAAATCCGCAGTGGCCTTCGGGTCTTGGTTCCGTTCGGAAAAAACAAATTACTAACAGGTTTGGTCACTAGCGTGCACCAAAAAGTACCACAAGGCTATCAAGCCAAATACATCGACACGATTCTTGATGAACAACCCATCATCACGGGTAAGCAATTGGCTTTTTGGGATTGGGTGAGCACTTACTACATGGCACCAATCGGCGATGTCATGAACGCAGCACTTCCG
>JBILTD010000214.1:0-3044 GCA_044371695.1 Crocinitomicaceae bacterium
ACAACAAAGTAAGTTGCATAAGGCCTGAGCTCAGGATAAGAATGCGGTGCGTTTTCAGTTCTGGATCAGAAATGTCGTGATGTGCAATTCCTGCATGTGTATAGGCATCTAGCGCCCACGCTCCAACAAAAATGGTGCTTACAATTAGAATGAGTAAAGAAAGTGATTCCGGAGCTACTTGCATTTTAATAAAAGAAGCAAGTTAGAAGAAAAATCAATAAACAGGTTAAAATATTGAGGTATTGCGTCCATATTTGTTGGTCGTGATTTTGTTGCACGCGATACAAAATAAAGGCTTTATAAATGATGACCGCTATCGAAAATAAATACATCCAAGACGCAGGATCAAAACCTACAAAAGGCACACAGATAAATATACTCAATAGATTCACCATATTCAGCACCAACAAAGTCTTGGGAATTCCTAAGTATATGGGCAAGGTAATCAAGCCATTGAGTCGGTCATGCGCTACATCATTGATATCGCGAATGATACTACCAAAACCAACTTGAACCGCAACAAACCAGAACATAAATTGCGTGGTGGGTTGATACAAGTCATTGGCTCCAAATGGAATTAAAGAAGCCCAAGATATACCTATGAGTAAATTTTTAAAAACAAGTAACTTTTTGATTTGAAAACCCTTGCCAATAAGTGGTATTTCAGCTTGATAAAGTAAACCTAGAAGAAAAATAAACCCTAAAACTAAAAATTGAACACCTGAGAGGTAGCATACAGAAAATCCAAAAGCGACCAGCAGTTGCGCAATAAACAAGCGTTGCCAACCGGCTTTAAAAGGCTTTCGAAAATCAAAACCGTATAAAAACCAAGTTCCCAGATTTGCCAGGTAAATCGTAAAGAGCAGCTTTTCATCGAATTGTAAATTAGTCAACCAAGCACCAGTTGCCACCAATGCTGAGGCAGCCACCAAAAAAAGCAACTTAATCGAATATCTTTTGAGCCAAATTATCACCTTCCAAAAGTGCAATTATTTGCTGTACTTTTCAAAATTGAAAATTGCCGACTAATCTGATTGAGTTGTGAATTACGCAAGTTATCGTTAGCCATTAAGAAAGCTTCTGTTAATTTTTAACTAAATATTAATACAAAAAGCCTTGTCAATCAATTTGGCAAGGCTTTCTTTGTAATATGAATCTGATCAATCGAGAACTCAGCTGGTTGTCTTTTAACGAACGCGTTTTACAAGAAGCAATAGACCCCAACGTACCACTTACTGAACGCATGCGCTTTTTAGGCATCTATTCCAATAATCTAGATGAATTTTTTAGAGTAAGGGTTGCCAACCTGAAACGGGTCATGGAATTTAAAAATGAAAAGATTCAAGGTTTCAAAGGAACTGCAGAAGAGCTTTATGTGGAGATCAGAAAAGTGGTCATGAAACAACAAGAACTCTTTGAAGCAGCTTACCAGCAAATCAAACATGAATTCGAGGCGCATCAGGTTCAGATTGTCGATGAAACAGCACTTGACCTTCATGAATTGGCCCAACTCGATTTCTTTTTTCACGATAAACTCAAACACGCCATCTTTCCCATATTACTCGATAAGAAACGAGCCTTACCTAAATTACGCGACTACGCCATTTATTTAGGGGTAAAAATCAAAAGTAAAACTCGCGTACGCTACGCCCTCATTCAAATCCCAACAGAATATACTCGTTTCTTCACCTTGAAACAAAACGAAGGACAAAAGGTCATCTTGATGGACGACATCATTCGTTTGTATTTGTTAGAGATTTTTAGTGTTTTTAGACCTACAGACGTTGAGGCCTATACCTTTAAATTTACACGTGATGCAGAACTTGATCTCGATGACGACTTATCGTTGTCTTTCTTCGAGAAAATTGAAAAAAGTTTGAAGCAGCGCAAAAAAGGAGAACCGGTGCGCTTTGTTTATGACGCCAAGATGCCCAATGATCTTTTGCAATTTTTATTGCAACAATTGGACTTAAAAAAGGGTGTCAATACCATTCCTGGTGGGCGCTATCATAATTTCAAAGATTTCATGCGGTTCCCGGATTTTGGGAACCCTGAATTTCGTTTTCAAGCGCAACAACCCGTGGCTCATCCATTGTTACAGCGCAGTAAAAGCATCATTCAAACGATTTTAAAACAAGACATTTTACTGCATTTCCCTTATCAACAATTTGATCACGTTATTGACCTTTTGCGTGAAGCCAGCCTCGACCCTAAGGTTAAAGAGGTCAAAATCAATATTTACAGAGTGGCCAAAAACTCTGAGGTCATGAATGCGCTTTTAGCTTGTATTTTCAACGGCAAACAAGTGACCGTTATTTTTGAATTACAAGCTCGTTTTGATGAAGAAAACAATTTGTGGTGGAGTAATCGTTTGAAAGATTTCGGTGCCAACGTGATTTACGGTTTGCAAAACTTGAAGGTGCATTCCAAGCTCTTGCAAATTAAAAGAATCAATGATGGAAAAGCCCAGTTTATCACGTATGTGGGTACTGGAAACTTCAATGAAGGAACGGCTACCATCTATACCGACCTCGCCCTACTTACCGCAAATAAAGATATTTCAGCAGAGGTAAGCCGCGTGTTTGGCTTACTTGAAAACAACCTGGAAAGACACACCTTTCGTTATTTAATGGTTTCTCCTTTTAATACGCGTCGCAAACTCATGGCGCTTATTGACCGTGAAATCAAGTTCGCTAAAGCAAAAAAACCTGCTTGGATTCGCATCAAAATCAATAACCTGACTGATGTCAAACTGATTGAAAAACTCTATGTAGCAAGCAAAGCCGGTGTTAAAATTGATATGATCATTCGGGGTATTTGCTGTCTCAAACCTGGCGTTAAAGGCCTCAGTGAAAACATAACCGCCATTAGTATTGTTGACCGTTACCTAGAACATGCACGCTTTGTGATTTTTGGCAATGGCGGTACCCCAGAAACCTATATTTCCTCTGCTGATTGGATGGAGCGCAACCTTGATCAACGCATTGAGGTAGGTGCTAAAATTCTAGACCCTCAAATTCAGGCTGAAATTGCCTTAATTTTTG
>JBILTD010000215.1:0-3043 GCA_044371695.1 Crocinitomicaceae bacterium
TTTTTCAGCCAGAGAAGTCATTCGCTTTATCGACAAACTTTCGGGAAGTGGTTCTTTGCAAGAATGGATTACGCTGGGTAAAACACTCGGTAAATTTAAGGTGGTGATGGACGAGCAACCCTCAGGGATAAACGCTGAGAAGGTTTATGCCATGGGCAAAAATGACCACAAAATCATCAATGCGGCTTTGAATTTGATGGAGGCAGAGTCTAAGCGGACGGTTGTTTTAGTCACCAAAGACATTAATTTGCGCATCAAAGCCAAGGCGCTTGGTGTGGTTGCCGAAGATTATGAAACTGGAAAAGTTAATGCACAAGAGATTGAAACGGCTGGTAAATATGGCATTGATGGTATCGATTCAGAAGTGATTCGAGAAATATTTACCCGAGGCAGCATTGAAGAAAACGGTTTGTTAGGCGCCAAAAAAGTTACCAATGGTTACTACATTTTAAAGAATGGCAAAACCTCATCATTGGCATTCTATAACCATCATACCGATTGCATCGAGCGCATCGAAAAAGAATTTGTTTATGGCATCAAGCCTAAAAATGCAGAGCAGGCATTTGCTTTTCATGCTTTGCTTAATCCGGATGTGAAGTTAGTTGCGATGCAAGGTGTTGCGGGTACAGGAAAAACACTCTTGGCACTTGCTTCTGCTTTGGAACAAAACAAAAAGTTCAATCAGGTTATTTTGGCCAGACCCTTAGTGCCACTTTCAAACAAAGAAATTGGTTTTTTACCCGGAGATGCTGATGATAAAATTGGCCCTTACATGGAGCCACTTTGGGATAACCTTAAGTTTATCAAATCTCAGTTTGGCGAAAATGAGAAGAAATACAAGGCCATTTTAGAGATGGAGCAAACCAAACGCATTGTCATTACGCCTTTGGCATTTATAAGAGGTCGAAGCCTGAGCAACATTATGTTCATCATTGATGAGGCACAGAATTTAACGCCACATGAGGTTAAAACCATCATTACGAGGGCAGGAGAGAACACCAAAATTGTATTTACCGGAGACGTGCATCAGATTGACACGCCTTATTTGGATGAAAACAGTAATGGTTTGGCCTATTTAATTGACAGACTTCAAGGGCAACCTTTATTTGCAAATGTGAGACTCGAAAAAGGGGAACGTTCAGAATTGGCAAATTTGGCCAATGATTTACTCTAGGTCTTGCGGATGAATGCGTACTAATTCACCACAATACAAAGACTTCTCTGTTTGGCTTTCTAGGTAAAGTTCTGACTGGTCTACGGCTCGGCCAGGAAAGTACATCTCTGCTAATTCGGTCAGCAAGTTGGCTTCAATTGAAGGTGAATAAGTATTCAGCGTGAGGCGACCACCGGGTTCAAGAATTTCGGCACAAGCTGCAAACAACTGATCGATTTTGTCTTCAAGCTTCCATTTTTCTCCTTTGACACCATTGCCCCAAGCGGGTGGGTCCATCAAGATGTAGTCGTATTTTTTGCCGCGTCTGGCTTCTCTTTCGGCAAATTTCAGTGCGTCCTCGAGAACCCAATGAATATTCAGTAAGCGACTTTCGTCCATATTGAGTTTAGCCCAATTTAAAATGGACTTTGACGAATCGATATGAAAAGTATCGGCACCTTTGAGCCTTGCCATGCAGCTAGCAGCCCCGGTGTATGCAAAGAGGTTTAAGAATTTATCTTCAGATTTGACATGCTTGTCAATATGGTTCCAGTTGATTGCTTGTTCTGGGAAAAGGCCAACGTGTTTAAAGGTGGAGGTCCCGAGCACAAATTTGAGCCTGCCAAAACTAATGATCCATTCTGAGGGAGCATCGGTTTTGAGTGCTTTCCAACGGCCATTTTTTCCGGGTACCTCTACAAATTCCCAGTGGGCCATACCTCGCCACTCGGTGAAGGGTTTTCCGGAGTGAAAATAAGCTTGAATATCTGGGCGAATGGTAATGATTTTGCCCCAGCGCTCTAGTTTTTTGCCACCACCCGCATCGAGTAATTGGTAATCGGGCCAAGAAGGCGCAACGGTGCGCTTTTTATCTGACATATTAGCGCATTTTTGGCGTTTTCTTACGTCCACCCATCATTTGGGCCATGCGCATTTGATTTTTTGACGGTGCAGCTTGCAATTGTTGTTGCAACATTTTGATTTGATCGCGGAGCATACCGTTTTTGTCGTGTTTTTTGGCTTCAGCTAAAAGAGTTAATGCTTCCGGACGACGTCCAGTTTGTGCGCAAATACCGGCAAGGTGCATGCGTGCCACGGCATTGTCTTCGTTGGTTCTGAGACCAAGCCCCAATGCTTTGCGCAACAATTGTTCGGCGTTGGTAAAACCCAATTCTTGAGCACCAAGCACCGCCCTGAGGTATAATACATAAGCGTGCTGCTTGCGCGGCAAAAACTGAGGGTGGGTAATTTTGTTGATGTAGGCCTTCGCTTTATCTTGATTACCCACGCGCATTTGGTTGAGCGCTAAAATCATGTTTTCGTTTCTGAAGAAAGAAAGAATGATTAGGGCTGTGATGAAAATAAAAGTGATTCCCCAACCCCAATGGCCTGAAACAAACAGATAAACATTGAAGAAGGTAGCTACAACAGCAAGAATAATACGGATGATAAATGCGCTCATGTTTTAAGATTCAATAGTGGCAATACATTTGAGTTCGATGGCAATAGGCGTAGGTAAAGAAGAAATTTCTACTGTAGTACGACACGGCAAGTTGTCTTTGAAATACTCTGCGTAAAGACGGTTGTATGTATGAAAATCGCGTTTCATGTTAACCAAAAATACGGTTACGTCAATGAGTTGATCCCAGGAAGAACCAGAAGCTTCAAGGATTGCTCTCACATTTTCGAAGACGCTGCGACATTGTGCTTCGAAGTCAAAGGTGATGAAGTTGCCGTTGTGATCAAGTTTCAGACCTGGCACAGAAGAGTCATTGGCATCTGAGCCGGCTACTCTTGGGCCTACACCCGACAAAAACAAGAGGTTACCTACACGTCGGGCATGCGGATAAAGTCCTACTGGTTTGGGGGCTCTGTCTGTGGATATACGTT
>JBILTD010000061.1:0-9582 GCA_044371695.1 Crocinitomicaceae bacterium
CACTTGTCGTCGTTTATTTCAGCCCTTCAAGCCGATCAACACGAGATATACCTGCTTTCTGAAGAAGCTTGTCATGTAGATGGCCTCATTAGCAACTTCGTGGTTTCATTTCGGACGAAGAATCCCATTAAAATCCTTGATAACTGCTCAAAGATTAAAAATTTCATTCTTAAAATCAATCCAGAAGTAATTCACATACATCAAGTCAATAGACTGGCATTTTTTACTGCAACTATTGCCCAAAGATTAAATATTCGCATCGTTACAACTGCCTGGGGAAGCGATGTTTTATTGATTCCACAAAAAAACTTTTTGTATCGCTATTTAGTCAAGCAGACAATCAAACGATCAGATATCATTACAGCAGATTCTAATGATATGATTGAAGCCATGCAAAGACTTGCCCCTGGTCAAAAATATAAGTTATTGCAGTATGGTATTGACCCTATAGTTGCTGTTACCAAAGAGAAGATCATTTATTCCAATCGCTTGCACGAGCCATTATATCAAATTGATAAAATTGTACAGTACTTTGCTGATTTTTCCAAAACTCATCCTGACTGGACATTAGTGGTCGCAGGATCAGGAAGTGAAACTGAAAAATTAAAAAATCTTGCAAAATCTCTTGGCCTAGAATCTAAAATAAGCTTTGTTGGTTGGCAGCAAAAAGAAGAAAATAGAGCTTGGTATGCTAAAGCGGCTATTTACGTTTCTATTCCCAAAAGTGATGGCACATCTGTGAGTTTATTGGAAGCGATGTCAGCGGGTTGCCTGCCCGTTGTAGCTGATTTACCCGTATCTCATGAATGGATCCAACCAGGTAAAAATGGCGTCATTGAAACAGTTAATGTAAATCCGCTCTTTGAAGCCATCAAATTAAACCAAGAAGAAAGCGTACAAATAAACGCCGATTTGATTGACCAGCGAGCAACTAGAGCAGCGAGTATGGCCGTGTTTATGGGTTTATATGCAGCTGAACACGGATAAAGAATAATGAAAATATTGAACTAAAAAAGATGATAAATAGACTCAGACAAGAATTTGCTTTGTTCAAACCCATTGATTTTGCCATTGTCATCAATGTAATTGGCTTGAACTTTATGAAGTTTGTTCCAATTGGTCTGATTTTACTTTCCTTAGCGTTCATCTATGAATTTTTCTTCGCAAAATCGACCTCATTTGATTTTAAAACGCAATTTTCAAAAAGATCTTTTTTTGTGTTGTCAATCCCATTCTTCATAGCGGTTATTGGCCTAATTTATACCACAAATTACAGCAAAGCATTTGAAGATATTGGCAGACTGATGCCTTTCGTTATATACCCTTTTCTCTTGTTATGTTTATCAGGAACAAGAAAAGAATCGTTGAACAAATTTGTACTATTTGGCTTCGTAATTGGTCTTGTCATTCGTTTTTTTCTAGACTTTTACGAGTCAATAGAAGGTTATTTGTATGATTATAATATACAGATCTTTTTCTACTCATATTTAGATTCAGACACCAATATATTGGCAATAATTACCATGTTTGGTGTACTTTATCTTTTGGACTTTCTAAATATAACAACACCTAAATCACAGCAACAAAAGTTCGTTCTACAAGGTCTTGTCTTGTTTTTAAGCATGTGTGTTTTATTACTCCAAAGTCGAATCGTTATTCTATTCTTCTTTGCTGGGCTAGGATTACTATTTATTCGTCATTGGAAGAATAAAAGAAAATGGAACATTGTATTTACGGCATTTTTTTCTGGAATGTTAATGCTCATCCCTGCATTTCAAGGAAGATTTCAAGTAATTTCAACAGAGAGCCAAACAATTACAACAACCGAGTTAACTCATAGTAGTGTTATTCCAATTGAAAATTTACCCTGTATGTCATCTACACAATTGCGATTCAATTCACTAAAAGCGACTTGGGAAATCATCAAAAAAAATCCTGTATTAGGAGTTGGAACAGGTGATTGGCAGGATGAACTCGTAAAGGAATACAACACAGCTGATATGCCTTGTAATGCACACGAGAAGACTGCTCCACATAATCAGTACATGCGAAACTTACTTAAGTACGGTTTCATAGGCTTACTCATATACCTCGGCTATATCTTTTATTTTTTACGGGTATTTCGCATTCAGCCCCGATATGGTCAACTACCATTTTTGATTACCCTCATTTTCTGCGGACTTGGATACGATTTATTAGATGTAGGTTCATCAGCTCCTATATTTGCATTTTTCTCAACTTGGTTATTTTTTGAAGACAACAAATGAGACTTCTAGTAATTACTCAGTATTATCCTCCAGAAATTGGCGCTCCGCAAAATCGATTACACGAACTTGCTGTCAGACTCAAAGCATATGGTGCCGAAATTGAAGTACTCACTGCCTTACCCAACTACCCAAAAATGGAAATTCAGGAGGGTTACGAGAACGGCAAAAACAGAGAAGAACAAATCGATGGCATTCCCGTTCATCGCTCATGGATTTATGTTTCGGCCTCAAAAGGAATTGTTGCACGCTTACTTAATTATTTCAGTTTTGTTGTATCGTCTTACTTTCGAGGGAGAAAATTACCCGCATTTGATTTTGTATTAGTTGAAAGCCCTCCACTTTTTCTTGGATATAGTGCAATAGCCTTATCAAGGAAACTGAAAGCTAAGCTGATTTTCAATGTGAGTGATCTCTGGCCAGAAAGTGCCGAAAAACTCGGAATTGTAAATAATCGCAGCTTACTCAAAATGGCGTACAATTTAGAGGCCAAATGTTACAAAAAATCTACGCTTGTAACAGGTCAGACCCAAGGTATTATTTCAGATATTTCAAAGCGCTTTCCTAATAAGCAAGTTTATTGGCTACCTAATGGGGTTAATATCGATTTTTATAACCCTTTGAATTTCTCAGGAGATGAATTCAGATCTTTACACGGGTTTAAGCCAAATGATCTCTTATTTTTTTATGGTGGCATATTAGGTCACGCACAAGGATTAGACATCATTTTAAATGCAGCTCACCAACTCCAAGACCTTCAAGATGTTCATTTTATTCTTCAAGGATCTGGACCCGAAAAAGCTACACTACAAGAGTTAAAAGCCAAGTTACAACTCAACAACGTTCATTTTTTAGAACCTGTAGCTAAGGCGGAAATGCCGGCTATCTTAAAATCTATAGATGTAGCATTGGTTCCGTTAAAGAATTTGCCGCTCTTCCAAGGTGCCATTCCGTCCAAGGTATTTGAAGCCTTGGCCATGGAAGTTCCGCTACTTTTGGGCGTAGACGGAGAAGCACGACAACATTTTATAGAACGCGCCAAGGCGGGGTGGTACTTTGAACCAGAGAACGTTGAGGACCTTTGCTCCACTGTTCGAAGAATCGTTAAAAATCCAAATGATATTCAGCTGGCTGGAGAAAATGGTAGAAAATACGTATCGGTTCACTTCAATAGAGATCAAATTGCCGCATCCTTTTATCAACAATTAAACAAACTTTCATGATTCCATTTTCACCACCTCGAATAGACCAAGCTGTCATTGACGAAGTAACCGCTGCTTTACAAAGTGGTTGGATTACTACAGGGCCACGTACCAAGCAGTTCGAAAAAGAAATCAGTGCCTATTGCAATGCCAAAACAACGATTGCCGTTAGTTCCTGGACAACCGGCATGGAAGTGCTTTTGCGTTGGTGGGGAGTTGGACCTGGTGATGAAGTGATTTTGCCTGTCTATACCTATTGTGCCAGCGCTAATGTAATTTTACATACTGGTGCAACTCCGGTTTTTGTAGATATCAATGCTGCTGATTTCAATTTATCCCTAGAAAAAGTTGCCGAAAAAATCACGGCAAAAACAAAAGTCATTATGCCCGTAGACCTTGGCGGTTTGCCTTGTGATTACACAGCGTTATATGAGCTTATCGAACAAAAGAAAGACCTTTTCAAAGCCGCTTCACCTCAGCAAGAAAAATTAGGGCGCATTCTACTCGCTGCCGATGCGGCACATTCTTTTGGTGCTTTGTATCAAGGTAAACGAGTGGGAAGCATTGCCGACATAACAGTCTTTTCCTTTCATGCTGTAAAGAATCTGACCACTGCAGAAGGAGGCGCCATCAGCTTTCATTTACCAGAGGCCTTTGACCACGATGAAATTTATAAAACATTCAATATCAAAATTTTGCATGGGCAATCGAAAGACGCATTAGCAAAAACTCAAAAAGGTGCTTGGCGCTATGATGTTTTAGAGCCTGGTTTTAAATGTAACATGACTGATATTCAGGCAGCTATTGGCTTAATTGAGCTTGGTCGCTATCAAGAAAATTTAGATCGACGCAAGATAATCTTTGAACACTACGACCAAGCGTTTAAAAAAACTTCTTGGGCCTGGACACCGCTCTATGAAAATCAAGAAAAGTCCAGTTCTTATCATTTATATCAATTGAGAATCAAGGACATCACTGAAGCCCAACGCGATGCTATTATTCAAGAAATTTTTGAGCACGACGTCGCAGTAAACGTCCATTTTCAGCCACTCCCGCTGCTCAGCGCCTACAAGAATTTAGGATATCAAATCTCAGATTTCCCACAAGCGTATGCCAACTATTCAACAGAAATTTCGTTACCCGTCTATTACGACCTCAACGACGAGCAAGTAAAGCAAGTGATTGCCGCAGTTATCGCTTCGGTAGAAAAGATTTTGAATCTATAGAAACAAGAAAAATTGAATGATTTTGAATGATTTTGAATGATTTTGAATGATTTTGAATGATTTTGAATGATTTTGAATGATTTTGAATGATTTTGAATAAAAGCAAAGCAAAAAAATAAAACAACTAATTTGATGAAACAATTACTCCTTTTATTGATCTTATTACCTCTATTTTCACAAGCCCAAGATTGGCCTATCCGAGGAACCAAAGATTGGGATGCTTGGTACAATAAAGACTTCAATGACACCTGTAACGTAATCCCTCTTGGTGTTGATTTTGGTTTATGTGCAATGCCATTAGGTTGGGGCCTCACAGATTCAGGCTGTGTGGTGCTTTCTGGCTGTGGTTGGATTGGCAGTGATGGTATCGACTACACAAGTTCATTTTTCTCCTCCTCCTACGAATGTAATAGCGCATGTTTGCAGGATACGGTGGTCATGCTCGGGTGTATCGATTCAGCATTAATTGATTTACAGGTGTTTTGTCCAGATGTAATTGACCCTGTTTGTGGTTGCGATTCAATCACCTATCAAAATTCGTGTCAAGCCACCTATTTTTACGGAGTAAGCTCATTTTACCCAGGTGAGTGTGTAACGAGTAAGATTTCACAAGTGTCCAATAATCCTTTTTTACTTTATCCGAATCCGAGTAAAGGGCAGGTTACACTTGAAAAATTACCAACCAACGCAACTATTGCGGTATTGAATTTAATGGGGCAAAAACTAGAAATATATCATTGTAGCGCATCTTCGATTTACCTTGATTTATCGCATTTAGCAAGCGGGACTTACTTATTGCAGCTCAACAACACGCACTGCGTAAAATTACTGATAGAGTAGGCAAAAGCTTCTTTTCCTTAAACAAGTTCCGAAATTCTACTGAATAGCACCTGCATTTAAGTATTGAACTTTGAGTCAAATTTTTTGCTCATGTTCATCAAAACTTACTCAAGTGCTGTATTTGGCATTAGTGCCACCACTATTCAAGTCGAAGTCAATATAGACGTCGGTATTAACTTTCATTTAGTGGGGCTTCCCGATGTAGCGGTGAGGGAAAGCCACCAGCGCATCAAGGCAGCCTTCAAAAACAACAAACTGCACTTCCCCGGTAAGGAAGTGACCATCAATATGTCTCCGGCCGACATTCGCAAAGAAGGTTCAGTCTATGATTTACCCATTGCCATCGGTATTTTAGCCGTTACCGACCAAGTGAAAAGCAGCAAACTCAAAGATTTTCTTTTACTCGGAGAATTGTCTTTAGACGGTACCATTCAAAAAACGAAAGGGGTCCTGGCCATTGCGCTGCAAGCCAAAGCAGAAGGTTTCAAAGGTCTAATTGTTCCGCTAGAAAATGCGCCAGAAGCGGCCATTGTCAGCGAGCTTAAAATTTATGGGGTCAGTAATATCAGAGAAGTGATCCAAATCCTGAATGGCAAGAAAAATGAACTCAGGGTTGAAACCATTCAAATGGAAGATATGCAGCAACATCAATTGCTCCAAAGCCCTGACTTCTCCGATGTGCGTGGGCAACTGCATGTCAAGCGCGCTTTTGAAATTGCAGCCGCCGGTGGACACAACCTGATCTTAATAGGGCCGCCCGGTGCCGGAAAATCCATGATGGCCAAACGGCTGGCCGGTATTTTGCCCCCAATGACCCTTGAAGAAGCCCTGCAAACCACCAAAATTCATAGTGTCGCGGGCAAAAATCGCCAATCAGGGCTTGTGGTGGAAAGACCATTTAGAAAACCGCATCATACCATTTCAGATGTTGGTCTGATCGGTGGTGGGGCCTACCCTCAACCTGGTGAAATTTCTTTGGCGCACAATGGTGTGCTCTTTCTTGATGAATTGCCTGAATACAAAAGACATGTCTTAGAAGTACTGCGCCAACCCCTAGAAGATCGTTCTGTCAATATTTCAAGGGCACGCTTCTCTATTGATTTTCCTGCCAACTTTATGCTAGTTGCCGCCATGAATCCTTGCCCTTGTGGCTACCACAACCATCCTGAAAAATCTTGTAGTTGTCATCCGAATGCCATTCAACGTTACCTGCAGCGCATTTCTGGCCCACTGCTTGACCGCATTGACATGCACATCGAGGTAAGCCCAGTCAAACACCAAGAACTCAAACTGGTGCAAGAAAGCGAGCAAAGTGGCGCCATTCGCCAACGTGTTATGGAGGCCCGAAATTTACAAATTGAGCGTTACGCCCAAAGTTCCCAGATTCATGCCAATGCCCAAATGTCAAGAAAAGATGTCGCTAAGTTTTGCCAACTCGACGAAGCCAGCAACGCATTGCTACAATTAGCCATGAAAAAACTAGGTTTATCTGCCCGCGCCTATGACCGCATCTTAAAAGTTGCCCGCACCATCGCCGACCTCGACCAAGAAAAACATATCATGGTCAAGCACCTCAGCGAAGCCATTCAATATCGGAATTTGGACAGGAGTAACTAAATAAAATCTCCATTGTTTTAGAAGAGCGATCGCTCATTTTAGACTTTAGAATTGAATCGCTACTTTTAACAAAAACAACCTGATGTCAGTTTTCAAAATTTTTCTTGGTCTTTTCATTTTGTTAGGTATTTTGGTTTCACCAAATGCAAATGCTCAAAACCTAATGGTAGGTCATACAACAGTTACCTTCAATGACCCAAGTCGTACAGGTGGTTTTGGAAGCGGAGCAGGTCTAGGTAGGCAAATCCAGACAGAAGTTTATTATCCAGCTGCGACTGCAGGAGAAGATGTAATGGTGGCTACCGGAACTTGGCCCCTTATCGTCTTCGGTCATGGATTCGCCATGAATTGGGATGCCTACTCAAATATATGGGAGCAACTTGTTCCACTTGGCTATATAATGGCATTCCCAAGAACTGAAAGCACGCTTTTTCCAGCTCCTAGCCATAACGATTTTGGATTAGATATCGCAATAGTTGCTGATAAACTAACCGAAAATGGGCAGAATTCTTCGAGTTTATTTTATCAAAAATTAACTGATTACATCTGTGTCATGGGGCATTCCATGGGTGGTGGTGCAGCAGTTCTAGCTGCTTCTCAAAGTACCCTATTTGATGCCTACGTAGGACTGGCTCCTGCTGAAACGAGCCCGAGCGCCATTTCTGCGGCTGCAGCACTTCAAATTCCATCGATTATTTTATCTGGAAGCAATGACGGAGTAACTCCCCCTAGTCAAAATCACTTACCCATCTTTGAAGCCATTCCACATGCTTGTAAAAGTTTTGCAAACCTTATTGGAGGAGGGCATTGCTATTTTGCTAATTCGAACTTCAATTGCGATTTCGGAGAAGCTACTGTCTCGAGCGGTATCAGCATTAGTAGAGCACAGCAACAAAACCTTACCTACCAACAATTGACACCTTGGTTGGCCTATTTTCTCGACCGTTCTTGTACTGGCTATGAAGCCTTTATTTCCTACCCAATTCCAGGAATTGATCTTATAACCACTTGTCCTACAACCCTTCCCAATGTTACAATCAGCCTCAATGGTTTATTGCTTTCAACGGACACCCCTGGGCTTTCATATCAATGGTATCTTGACGGTAGTCCAATTCCAGGAGCAACCAATGACACACTGGTTATTCCAACAAATTTTTCGGGAACTTATAATTTCAACTTATTAGTCAACTTTGAATATGGCTGTCAATTTAGCAATACAATTGCAGATCTTACTGAGCTTGAACTCAACTATCAATTTTATCCAATTCCAGCGCATGATTACCTTGAATTGATAGGTGATTTCGAAACAAGTTCAAATTACCTGCTTCAAAATATGCAAGGACAGGTTATTCAAGCAGGCTCACTTGACACAAAACACGCACAAATAAATGTATCATCAGTTAAAACAGGTTGTTATTTACTTCAAATTAGGGCTAAACATAACGCAACATTTAAGGTACTGATTCAACATTAATTGAGCGATTGATATCAAAACATTTCATTATCTTCGGGAACTCTTAATTCAAACCATGATCAAACGAATACTGCTCCCGATCTTGTTGCTTGTTTGCAATAGTCTTGCTGCCCAAGATTACACCATCCGAGGATTTCTTCACGATGCCTCTAACGGTGAGCCAATCAGCGATGAACGCGTCAAATTATTGAAGCAAGACAGTACCCCGATTGCGGTGGGCTATACCAATATTGCAGGTTTTTTCTCGATTCCGAAATTAGAGGTTGGGTCATACATATTAAAGGTTGAAAAAGGAAAATACGAGCGTTCATTTATGAATGTAGATATCACTCCTGCCAAAAAAATCTATGACATCGGATCTTGGAATTTGAACCTCAATACCTTACAAGTTAAGGATATCAGGGTTTCCAATGAGGCTAAAAATAAGCGTCAGCAAATTGGGATGTCTGAGATTAAGATGGACAAGCAAACGGTTGAGAAAATCCCGATGTATGGTGCTGAATCTGATGTAGTGGGAGCGCTTAGCGTTACGCCCGGTGTAGTTACTACCGGTGACCAAGGAGGCCAGTTATATGTAAGGGGTGGTACACCTATTCAGAACAAAACCTTGCTCGATGGCATGACCATTTACAACCCGTTCCACTCTATTGGTTTTTATTCCATTTTTGAAACTGAATTGGTGAAGTCGGTCGATATTTATACCGGTGGTTTTGAATCTAAATACGGTGGGCGTATTTCTTCAGTAATGGATATTACTTACAGAGATGGAAACCGCAGTAAATTTGGCGGTAAGGTTTCTGCGTCTCCATTTATGGCAAAAGCAGTGCTCGAGGGGCCACTCGGCAAACGCAACAAAGACGGGCTTGCTCCTGGTTCTTATATGTTTACAGCCAAGCACTCTTTACTCGACTACACCAGTAAATCACTTTATCCAAATATCAATGACGGTGTAGGTTTGC
>JBILTD010000062.1:0-9579 GCA_044371695.1 Crocinitomicaceae bacterium
CAAAGCTCTAGATACTTTTCGTTGCTCATCCAGATTTTACGCTCAACAGTGGCGCTAATGGGAAGTACTGCAATACGCTGATGGTTTTGAGTAATAGGCACCACGTCTGCGACTTCTTGAACCGCCACACAAGAGGAGAGGATGAGGATGAGACTGAAAAAATTGATGAGCTGTTTCATTTTAATTTATTTTTTGGGTCTTGCATACGAAAATCGTTCCAAAAGTTTCGGAAGGGCGTAGCCGTCGAGGCCATTTATGGCCACTACGTTTAATTTGTCTAATTGTAACCAGTTGTCTGCAGAAAGAACTTCTTCCTCATAAAAAATTGCCTCTATTGAGGCAATGACATGGATACAACCATTTTCTTCGATGAGGTATTCGTTGACATATTTACAAAGCAACTTGACAGGGCTTCCTTTGACAAAAGGCACAGGGCAACCGCCATGGTATACTGGATCAAGGTTGGTCATGTCAAACTCACTGATTTCTTCGGGATAATTGGCCGAACTGTGGTGCGCATCTGAAATTTGATTAGCAGTAATATGATTGACTGAAAAATAACCGTATTCTTTAATGTTTTTGTAAGTATGACGCGGCACGGTAGTTGGCCTCAAGATAAAGCCAATGAGTGCAGGATCACTGCCGAGGTGAGTTACGCTTGAAAATACGGCTACATTAGTTTTACCTTCATTGGAAATGGTAGCGATGAGGTTGGCAGATTTATAGCCCGTGCAACTATTGACAAGGTTAAGGCGCTCAATACGACCCATTTTTTCTATTTCTGGGCGGTCAATTCGGATTAATGACATAAAAAGTGTTTATTGCTGAACAAGCAGGCTTTAGAAAGGTTTGAATTCGGGCACTAAAAAAAGGATGCCAATGCTTGTGCTGTAAGAAGTATTTAATTGGTAGTCAACAAGGCCATAGCGCATATATTGCGTTTTCCATTGAAGGGCAAAATCTCTGGAGAAAAAATAAGTTGGGCAGAGGCTAATGCTGGCATGGAGCATGTCGTCGCCCTTGAGCAAAAAATCGTCTTGAATTTGGATATTGCGGAGGTGGCTCAGGCCAGCACCTGCAGAGGCATACAAATAAAATGGTGTGCGTCTGTTGCGGCGTATGCGCAGGAGGTCTTGGCTGAGGGTTAGACTTCCGCTTAATACCCGACAGTCATTGATGCTACTACTACTCATTTCAATTCCGTAGCCATGGTTATTTTTTGATTTATAAATCCCTAAAGTATAAAGTGGCCCGAAATCTTGCATGCCGTAATTGACCCCACCTTGCAACTGACCAAACCAAGCATCCCAGCTTCTTGCGAAGGGTTGGGCTAGGGCAGTAGGCAAGGAAAAAATACAAAGAATGAGCAGCATTTTTTTCATGTTTAAAGTTAAGCAATAAAGAGAAATTCACAACTCATGCATGGAAATATGTAAGGAAACAAGCACTAAAGAGCTGGAGTTTTGTGCTTTATTCATCTTAATAATTTCAGTCATGAAAAGAAAAATTACCTTACTCTCCGCAGGGTTTATGCTGTGCCTTGGCATAGTGCGGGCGCAAGTACCTTGTGCAGATGACCCCAATGGCTTTGTCGCCAGTAAGAATGTAGGCAGTACCAGTTCATATCAGCTAAAAATTGGTTTTGAAGAGAAGGCTGCCCAAACCTATGATTTCAACGGAACAGGCAAGATCATGAGTGTCCGGGTTTACGGAACGCATCAGACCATGACCTTTTCCGGCGTTCCGCTCAAGGTCAGTGTTTACAATGTTGATGCCAATGGAAAACCCACAACGCTTATTTCAAGCATGCAGCACGTTTGGTGGTCTTATCCAGACAATAACAATGGGTACATCCAATTGAATTTTCCGGGTGGCGTTAGTGTCAGCACTGATTTTGCACTCACTGTAGAAGTATTAAATGCACCACCTTTTGGTAGTACCTTTAATTTGAAATATACCGGTAATGGGGAGGGTCTTGGGCAAGATCTCGCTTCTTTATCGGGTACTTCTACCGGGAATAATTGGGCCAGTGCCATGACAAGCTTTGCTAGTAACGGTGACTTCTACATCATCCCTACAATGTCTTTGCTCAATTTGCCAAGTTTTGATATCAATACGGCTTGTCTGCAGACCAATGAATTGATGACGATCACAAATACATCTCAGCTGGCTACAGACAGCATGTTCAATCAAATTAGTGAAAGCACTTATTCAGGAATTAATCATATTTATTCTTGGGATTTTGGGGACGGAAGCCCTGTTTCACATGCGTTGGCTCCAAGCCATGCTTATGCTACGGCAGGTTCATACACCATTACCTTAACTACCAAAATTGAAGGATGGAATCAGACGTGTACCAAAACATTTACCAAGCAAGTTTCTGTTGGGCTTGGTGTAAGCGCAAGCGCGCTCACGAATGTAACTTGTAACGGTCTGGCCAATGGTTCTGTTGTTGCCTTACCACAAGGCGGCTTAGCGCCGTATCAGTTTAGCCTCAATAATGGCCCATGGCAATCAACGGCTGCTTTTACCAATTTGGCTCCAGGTAGTTATCAGCTCCAAGTGAAAGATCAAAAAAATTGTACATCAACAGTTTCCTTTAATATAATTCAACCTGCCGGAATTAGCATCAATAGCATCCTTGCTACAAACAGTGCTTGCGGGCAACCTAATGGTGCGTTTACCGCTGCCGCAACAGGAGGAATGGGTACTTTGCAATACAAAATCAACAACGGAACTTACCAAAACTCGGGTACTTTTAGCGCGCTTTCAGCAGGGCTCTATGTTCTGAGTGTCAAGGATGCCAACACTTGTGTTACTACATCTAATGTTTCAATTAATTCTAGTACAGCGCCAAGTTTAAACCCGCCCAATGTGAACAATGTCAGTTGTTTCAATGGCAGTGATGGCTCTATTAATTTGAGTTCTACAGGTGGAACGGGCCTTGTTCAGTATAGCACTAACAATGGTCAAACTTTTCAAAACAATGGGCTTTTTACAGGCTTAAGTGCTGGTGCTTACACTTGTGTAGTAAAGGACAACGCGGGCTGTACAAGTTTTGCTGTAGCAAATATTACGCAAGGTACAGCCATGAGTGTGGTAGCAAGCCCAATCGCAGTAAGCTGCTTTGGTGCTAATAATGGTAGCATTAGTGTTGCTTCATATGGTGGGACCGGAACGCATACATATAGTTTAAACGGTGTCAATTATCAGTCTTTAAACCAGTTCACTGGACTGTACGCTGGTACTTACAATGTTTATGTCAAAGACGTCACTAGTTGTGTGAAAACAGCCATAGTTACGGTGAGCCAGGCACCTGCTTTGGCCGCTTCAATGGGTGTTTTAGCTGCAACTTGTAACGGACAAGCCACCGGCACGATTACAGCTACAATTAGCGGAGGCACACCTTCTTATAGTTATAGTTTAGACGGCATCATTTTTCAAAGCTCAAATATCTTTAGTAACCTCATCGCCGATACTTTTAGCTTAACCGTGAAAGATGCCAATAATTGTTTATTGACCACGACTGTGTTGGTTGGTCAGCCAAGTGCCTTGAGTGCAACGGTCAATACGACCAATGCCACTTGTATGTCTAGTAATGGTTCAATTATGGTTGTAGCTTCTGGCGGTGCTGGCAATGGTTATATGTACAGTTTAAATGGCATTAATTTTAGTGCCACAGGACTATTTAGCAATTTGGCAGCAGGAACGCATTTTGTGGTTTTACGCGATGCCAATATGTGTCAGAATACGGTTTCAGGCGTGATTACCTCCGCAGGTGGTCCGCAAATTGGCAGCCTTAGTGCACAGAACGTTTCTTGTAATGGTGGTACGGATGGAGCAATCACTGTACAGAATGTAACAGGTGGCACAGGCAGCTTGCAATACAGCAAAAACGGCATCAATTTTCAGCCAACGAATGTGTTTAACAATCTGGGTGCTGGTGCTTATATTATTCATGTAAAAGATGCCAATGGTTGTATTGATACGATGGCAAAAACTGTATTACAGCCCAACGCCTTTTTGGTCATGACAAATGTTACTGATGTCTTGTGTCATGGTGCTTCAACAGGAGCTGCACAAGTTTTAGCTTCTGGTGGCGCTGGTTTTTTTGCCTATAGTTTGAATAATGGTCTTAATTATCAGGCAGGTTCAAACTTCTTGAATTTAGGAGCAGGATCCTACACTGTACTAATTAAAGATGCCGCAAATTGTATTGCAGTACACAACTTTATCATTACAGAACCAAGTCCAATTCAAGTACACACAGCTACCTTAAACGTAACCTGCTATGGTGCTAATGACGGCGAAATTACAATCACGGCTAGTGGTGGCGTTGCACCCTATTTGTACAGCGTAAATGCTTTGCCATTTAGCGGTTTAACGAACTATGATAACCTCGCTGGTGACCAAGTTTACGAAGTTCATGTCAAAGATTCAAACCTATGTATGGTGACTGTTTATCGCTTTGTCAATGAACCTTCTTTGATTCAATTGGACTACCTAGTTACTAATGTGTCGTGTTTTGGTGGCAACAATGGTGCAGTTAATTTAAACCTAACTGGAGGTGTGAGTCCTTATACGATTTCTTGGAGTGATCAAAGCATAGGAAGTTCTATCAGCAACCTGAGTGCAGGGCCTGTTGGTGTCGAAGTAAGTGACTTGAATGGCTGTACCGGACAAATGGATTTCATTATTGCTCAGCCTGCTGCACCTTTGGTCGTGAATGCCAATATCACGCATTCTTCTTCTGCCTCAGCGCTTGACGGTGCACTTGATTTAACCACGACGGGCGGTACGCCACCGTATAGTTATATATGGTCTAATGCAGCCACTGATGAAGATTTAACGGATCTTGGTATGGGCTTGTATATCGTAACCATCACAGACGACAACGGTTGTTCTTTGGCCACTACTTTCCAAATCAATAATATGGTAGGAGTAGAAACTCAAGCAGCGCCTGAGTGGTCAATTTATCCGAACCCAGCTACTGATTTACTCTTTAGTGATTTCGGACTCGCAAAACCACATACTTTGCGCATTTACAATGCACTTGGTCAGGTATTTTTGTTAGAAACCAGTCAAGAAAAGTTAGGAAAAATCGATGTAAGCTTCCTGCCAGCAGGCACTTATATGATTGAACTTAACTATGATCTACAGCAAGAAACACGTTTATTTACCGTCATCAAATAGCTCGGACTTTTTGATGTAGGTGAGGGCCGCTCTGGAAACAGGGCGGCTTTTTTTGTTCTCAAAAAATTACAAAACAAGCCAAGAAAAATGTAAGCATCCGGCCCTCTAAATGGCTGAATTTTGTAGAAGTAACAACGCAGTTACCCTTAAAAACTGACATTATGATCACAAATGAAGAATTGCAAAAAAATGTGCAAGATGCCATCAAATGGCAACCGCTGTTAAAAGCAGCAGAAATAGGTGTGATAGCCAAAGAAGGCGTAGTATCACTGACAGGTAACGTAAATAGCTTCACTAAAAAAATGGAAGCAGAAAAAGCTGCAAAAAGTGTGGCAGGAGTTCGTGCAGTCGTAGAAGATATCCATGTCAAATTCGCTAATGACCTCGAAAAAACAGATGAAGAATTGGCCAGTGAAATTCTACGCAGCATGAAGTGGGATTGGTCGGTGCCAGAAGATAAAATTCAGGTGAAGGTCGAAGACGGATGGGTTTCTTTAGATGGTGCGGTCGAATGGAATTTTCAGCGCGAATCGGCAAAAAACTGCACGGCAAATTTAATAGGGGTTAAAGGGGTAACCAATAATATTTCAGTCAAATCAGGATCTACAGATCAGGTAGAAAAAGAAGCGATTGAAAAAGCCCTTTCGCGGAGCTGGATGGTTGATGACCAAAATATCCAAGTAAAAGTGAAAGGGAATAAAGTTGTCTTGCGCGGCGCTGTAGAATCTCTCTTTGAGAAGGACGAAGCAACTCGCTTGGCCTGGAACGCGCCAGGGGTCAATGAAGTAGACAACGAACTGGCTGTCATTTATGATTTTTGAAGGAGAATCATAACTTGAATGAAGAGCAGCACGGGCAACCGTGCTGCTTTTTTTTATCCGACGTAAAAAACTTACGTACTTGTGGCTTACCTTCGTAAAAATTCTAGCCATGACCTATCTACTTCTTGCCCTTGCATTGCTCTCTGTTGTTTTTTTGTTCCTGATTTTTTCAAAAATATCTGCCCAACAAAACCAAAACTACGAGCAGCTTATTAAAGAAATGCTGAGCGCGCAGTTTAAAGAAAATCGCCAAGAACTTTCCGAGTCTTTGCGTCAGAACCGCGACGAACTCACTCAGGGCCTTGATCGCCTCACTCAAAAATTAGAAGAGAAACTGCTCTTGATCAGCGAAGGGCTTAATAAAAACGCCAAAGAAAACCGCGATGAGCTCACCAACTCTTTAAAAAACTTCTCAGATACCATGGCTGTCAAGCAATCTGAGCTCGTGAAGTCCACCGAAGAAAAGCTCGAAAAGATGCGCGAAACCGTAGACGAAAAGTTGCACAAAACGCTCGAGGAGCGCTTGGGGCAGTCGTTCAAGTTGGTTTCAGAACGTCTTGAAGCCGTTCAGAAAGGCCTCGGTGAAATGCAAAACTTAGCCAGCGGCGTTGGTGACCTCAAAAAAGTACTCAGTAATGTCAAAACACGTGGGGTTCTCGGTGAAATTCAACTTGGCAACATCCTCGAGCAGATCATGGCGCCAGAGCAATACGAGGCCAATGTCAAGACCAAAAAAGGTTCCAATGATCATGTCGAGTTTGCCATCAAATTGCCTGGCAAAGATGACCTCGGTCAAGAAGTTTATTTGCCAATCGATGCCAAGTTCCCACAAGAAGATTACGTGCGTTTGCAAACGGCCTATGACCAAGGCGATATCGTTGGCATTGAAGCTGCTAACAAAGCGCTTTCCAATAGCATTAAGAAATTCGCCAAAGACATCCGCGATAAATACATTGACCCACCACACACCACTGATTTCGGTATCATGTTCTTGCCGATTGAAGGTTTGTTTGCAGAGGTGGTGCGTCAGCCCGAGCTGGTGGCTATATTGCAACGCGAGTACAAAATCATCGTAACTGGCCCAACTACACTTGCCGCCATGCTCAATAGCTTGCAAATGGGCTTCAAGACACTAGCCATTCAGAAGCGCTCAAGCGAAGTTTGGCAAATTTTGGGTGCCGTTAAAACCGAATTCACGAAGTTCGGAACCGTCTTGGAAAAAGCCCGCAAAAAAATCTCAGAAGCCGACGGCGAACTCGAAAAACTCGTAACTACCCGCACCAATCAATTGATGTCGAAACTCAAAAAAGTGGAAGAGCTCCCAAGCTCAGAAAGTGCCAAGTTACTTGAAGGTCCAATAGAAACTTTTGAGGACGATTCAGAGGAGATTGAATAAATTCCTTTAAGCTTCTACTGTAGCTTTCTTAGATTGGCGGTATAAAAAGCTTTCATAAATGAAACGCTTGGCAAAACGCACTTGCTTATCAGCATTGATGAGCTTTTTGTAGACATTGGCATTGACGCCAAAGTATTCATAACTTGCACCATTCGTAAACGTGATTTCAAGCAACAAACCTTTGTGTCTGAAATCAGCGATGCCACATTCATTGATCGTTTGCTGATACTCTTCAAGTTGTGCAGCTTTTGTTTCAGGTGCAATGCTTACCAAGAAATGATACCCATCAACTACCTGACGTCCCATTTCTGCCGCTTCTTCTTTGAGTGGGTCACCATCCTGAAATTTATCGGGGTGCCACTGCTTCACTAATGCTCTGTATGTTTGCTTCAGTGCAGCAAGTTCAATTTGGTTTTCAATCTGGAATAATTTCTTGTAGGCGTTGATGCGTTTCATGTACGGAGTTAGGCCGGCAAAGGTAGGCCTCTTTTTTGGTTATTGGGCTGAATTTGCCAATTATTACTGCACAATACTATTCAAGGCCTGAATAGAATCGTGCACGGCCATGGCTTTTTGCACTTTTTGTAAGTGAGCTTGGTTGCGCTTTTCAAGTTCCACAACGGGAATAAAGGCCTGCTTGGTAATCGGAAAGTCTTTGAGCATTTCTCCGCTATAGTAAAATTCATAACAAAGCCCTCCAAATGTGTATTCTTTGTTGCCGACTGTGAAATTAGAGCCGCCCACTTCTGGGTTCTTTTTAGGCTTGCTTTTGTGAAAACCCAAATTGAAGAGGGTCCCAATAATCTCAGGTCTGTAAGATAAATCTTCGCCAGCTCGTTGCCAATGTGCTTGGTACTGTCTGATCAAAAACGCCGTGTACAAATACGAGTAAAAATGATCACCGCCCATGATAAGCCTTTGAATGGTTTTGTGCTGATGCGCCTTGATGCTGTCGATTACCAAGCCTGGAGCGGCATCTGTGGTATTGAGTGTTTTGAAAAAGTAATCGCCAGGATAAAACTCACTTTTCGGGTTGATCAAGTTTTTTTCAATTTGCAAGGCGGTGTGTTCCAAAATACTCGTCACGCCATAACCCCGGTTTTTTGGTAGAATCACACTGCTAAACGGATACACGTATTGCTTGAAACGCTCTCGGTTGGCATTGAACATGCGTACTTGCTCACCTACTAAACACATCACAATCAGCCTAGACTCCACACCTGTAATTCTAGACGCTGAATCTATGGCTGCCTTGTCTTTGCGCACTGCGTCACAGAAAGTTTTCCAAACGGTATAATTTGAGAATTCAAACAACGACTTTTTGTTGCTCTTGGCCTTGATTTTTCTGAGTTCTTTCTGAAAAAGTTTGTTGTCTTTGAGCAAGAGTGCCGCAGCATCAAACATGCGCTGGGAAATGCTGATTTCTTTTGTAGCAAAATAAGCATTATTGATTTTTGCAGCATCGAGTGGGCTGTACTTGGCTAAAAGCCCGATTTTTTGCAACAAGATGCTTTCTTCACGAGCAAGATTGGCTTTTTTAGACTTGAGGTCAGTGCCATATTGCTTGGCCATCGAGCTAAAGTAGCGGTTATTAATGTCGACGTTCCCTTTTTCGTTTGTCCATTTGAACTTTACGGCAAGAGCAGTCAGCATAAGGAACACAGCAAATATTGAGAGTAGATGCAGTACAGTAAAATAGGTCAGGCGTAAGAATTTGTATTTCTTCTTCTTTTTTCCTGCTTCTTGATTGACTTCCATTTTATAATCGACAACGTTAATAACCTAGCTGTTTACTACATTTTAGTTTCGAAGGTTTCGAATTCGTCAAATAGTAAAAAACCTATTGTAAAAATTTTAGTTCCGTACGTCTATTCTGTTGGTGTTCTTCGTCTGAACAAGGAATATCATTTGCACAGCGGTTTTTAAGTTTATATTCACCATAACCTTTGGCAATAATGCGTTCAGGACTGATGCCTTTGCTTATGATGTAGTTGACACAGCTGTTTGAACGCTGTTGCGAAAGCCATTCATTGTAAACATCTTCCCCTCTAGAGTCAGTATGTGAAGATAGCTCAACCTTAAGGTCGTTGGTTTTCATGTAGGCAATTAACTTATCGAGCTCTTTGATACTTTCTGGTCGCAGATCCCACTTGTTAAAATCATATAATA
>JBILTD010000216.1:0-3028 GCA_044371695.1 Crocinitomicaceae bacterium
CGAACATGCCCGAAGAATGGGGCTGCCTGCCAAAATTTATTACAATCAGATGGGCCATGGCTATCCGCCGCCACTTTGGATGATGAATAAGTGGTTTACCAAATATTTACACGGCATTGATAATGGTGTCGAGAAAATGGCAAATGCTTGGATCGTATCAAAAGGCGAAAATGAAGCACATCCCTATAAAGCATTCCCCAACCCGAATTCAAAAGCACAACGCATGTATCTTCAGGCCAACTCAACCAATACAGGGACGCTATCAACCATCAAAAGCACTGAAAAATCTTTAACTTTTACCGACGACGCCAGTTTATCTGCTATTGAACTCATTGCAGAGAAAAATGCCGAAAACCGTCTTCTTTTTTGGGCAAACACCCTTACCAACCCTTTACACCTTTCCGGAACAGGTCGCATTCATGTACAAGTTGCAAGCAACAAAGCAGCTGCTAACCTTTCAGTCTACCTCATTGCGGTGCCTCAAGACTACAATCCGAAGAAAATCAAAATAGAGGATATTATTGTAAACAGAGCATGGGCAGATCCTCAAAACCATAATTCTTTAGAGAAAGGTGAAGCACTTCAACCCGGAAATTTTTACGACCTCACCTTTAATTTCCAACCAGACGACCAAATCATTCCAGCAGGGTATCAACTCGCCCTCATGATTTTTTCATCAGATAAAGAATTTACACTCCAACCCAAAAAAGGAACGCAATTGACTATCAAATTGGACGAATCTTGGGTAGAATTAATGGTAGTTCAATAAATCAATTTAGAGCTTAACAAAGGCTTTTCTTGTAGCAGTATTGTTGATTTTACTGAGCATATAAAATCCTATTAGAAGGGTTGAAATGTCAAATTGACCCGCCCCCGAAGATTTAAATTCATATGACTTTCCACTGAGATCCTGTATTTCGATGGTTTCTATTGTGGCATCAGTGAAAACCAACAAACCATTGGCAACCGGGTTTTCAAATTTGAGGTCAAGCGCGTATTCATTGATTCCGGCACCTGCGCCATATTTGATTACCGTACCTAATAGATTTGTACAACTAGAGTCGTAAATCTGGTAATTGATGAGGCCTTTAATGATGTCGTCGTAGCCATCAATGATCATGGCTTCAATGCCTGCAGAATCAAGGTCGCAGAAGCAGTTGCTGAGCAAAGAATAATTCATGTTGGTGTTGTTATTCACCGCAAAGTTGATGTTACTGCAAATTTCATTGTCATATATTTCAGGGCTGTCTTGAACAGCGCTTACTCCTGAAATAGATACAGCCCCAAAATTGTTATAGAGCTGATTGTCATGTACGTCAGCAGCAATAGATGCTTCTATGGCAAGCTCATTAAAATTGAATTCGTTGTTTGCTATCTCTACCCCATAAGCATACTGAACAGCAGTGGCGTTATCATTAAATACACAATTTTCGATTAGACCATTACTCGGATAACCAATTGCCAATAAATTATTCAAAAACTGGCAATCTGCAATGTAAAGTGAATCATAAACTCCGGCAGCAAAATTAACTGCGATTGCATTGTCAATGAATTGCGAATTGGTCATGGTAAAAGCTGTAGGGTAGGCAAAAACCGAGGTATTGTTGTCTTTAAATAGACAATCATTAATGACAAAATAAGACCAACCATATACTGCAGTTTCATTGTCAATAAATTGGCAATTATTGAGCGTCAATGTGTTACCAAAAGTAATTGCTTCAAAACAATGACGAAATTTAGAGTTGGTGTATTGATAATTAGCCAATGGGGCGTCATAAGCGAAAGGCTTAAAAGCATTGGCGATATCAAACCGGTCTACATTTAAAATACCTCCTTGCGCACTTGTGCAGATAAATCCTTGCCAACCGACATTCGTCGTATCGTACATCGCGCTGATTTTAATGGGCTGCGCATCCGTTCCGACGCAATTGAGCGTGCCGCGTGTTTCTATATAAATGTTACTTGAAGTTTGATTGTTAATGCGGATCTCAACGCCAGGCTGAATATTGAGCGTTACACCGGGGAAAACCACTATCGGGCCATTTACGATATATGGACTTCCTGCTAAAGACCAGTTTGCATTTTGGTAGATACCGCCAGTAACATTGGTTTGAGCCTTTGTACTGAAAACGCTAAGAATGAGCATGGAGAGTAAAGCAATTTTTTTCATGTAATGTGTTTTTACTTCAAACAAGTACGGAACTCAATTGTTTGTAAGAGCAATAAACAGAACTATTTAAAATACTAATCGCATGCATAAGCAATTCTCCGTTGCTTGGATTTTAATCCTGAATCTCCTCATTTCAAGCACCTTATTCGGTCAAACATCCTTTACGCCCAATTGTGACCCAAACGGAAATTGGATCCTCTTTGCCAATTACGATGGTGGGAATTTGAATATTATTGTTGATCAAAATATTCCGAACCTCAAAATTGGTATTTGCACCTACGAGCCCGTCAATGTAACCTTTAGTGGGCCCTTTGCCAGCACTGTCACAGAAGTGCTTTATGCTGGTTTCAATTCGGCACAAAACAATAACAATTGTGGGTTCCCTATCACTACGTCAAGCTTTACCGGGATTAATCCTGCTATTCTAACTGTAAATGTAGCGCCTCCCGTCACCATTATTAGTCCGCCCAATCCCAATTATTTCAACATTCCGAATGGTTGGAACAACGGCATCATTTGTCTATACAGTTGCAACGTTGATGCAAACCAAGGAGGCTGCAATACAGTAGATCAAGTATTGGCATATTTTCAATCACAATTTGGAGGTGTACTCAGGGGGCTTAACGTTCAATACAACTGTTGGGACAGCAACACACCTTTGACAATAAGTGCGCAAGCTGGCAATTGCTGCGGTGCGTGTGTGCCAGATGCAGTGAGTATCAATCAGACAGTTTGTAACGATCAATTTCCCTACTTATGGAACGGCCTCACCTTTAACGGCCCAGGCACGCAAAGTGTAACGCTCACCAATGCCGCAGGTTGTGATTCTATTGTGACTTTAGATTTAGCTGTGAATCC
>JBILTD010000217.1:0-2990 GCA_044371695.1 Crocinitomicaceae bacterium
TCCCTGAAGTTGCTGACTACCAACTAAAAACAAGTAAACGACGAACCATTTTTTCATGCAGCAAAATAAGTAAGAAATCTTAGCTTCACAAAATGCTTATTTAGATTCATTTTAAATTAACAAAAGAGCTTTATTTTTTGTCATCAAAATGTCACAAAATACCTTGATTGCCTTAATTTTGCTCCCGATAAAATGCGGCTTGTCCGCACCTATTTTAAGAGTGAATTAGTAATTTTTTACATGGAAATATCTAACATTCAGACGCTTAAGCGAATTAAATCTATTGCTTTTGCTGCGCTAACGCTCGGTTTCGTAGCGTTTTCAAACTTGGTTTCTGCCCAAGGTGAAGGCCTTTTTAAGGCAAAATGTGCGACCTGCCACATGACTCACAAGAACTCTACTGGTCCGAAATTATTCGGAGTCCGTGACAAATGGGCTTCGGGTGGTGCCAAAGAAGGAAGCATTTATCAGTGGGTCAACAACTGGCAAACCGCTGCAGCCAATGATCCTTATGCTGCTGAGGTTTCTAAGTGGTCACCGACTGCAATGTCTGCCTTCCCAGACCTCAAAAAAGAAGACATCGATGCCATCCTTGATTGGGTAGACTCAACTCCTGATCCTGCTGCGGCCGGAGCGTCTGCTGATCCAGCAGCCGGTGGTGCTGAAGGTGCTACTAGTGCTGAACCACTAGAAGAAGAAAGCAACTCTTGGATTTGGGTAATCATGGGCGTTATCTTCGTAGTTGTGATTATGGCTGTTGGTGGTGTTCGTCGTCAACTTACCATTGCTACTTCAGACGACGAAGCTGCTGCAGAAAAGATGACCTACGGCGAAGAGCTCCGCGCTTTAGCTTGGAAATACCGTTTACAAGTTGGTTTGGTTTCTTTAGTAGTCGTTATTTCAATTATAGTAGCGCTCTTCCAATCATTGTACTCTATTAACATCATGGAAGGTTACCAACCTTCACAGCCAATTGCATTCCCACATGCGCAGCACGCTGGTATCAACGGCATTGATTGTAAATACTGTCACAACACCGTTACTAAATCTAAATCAGCAAGTATTCCTTCTGTTAATGTTTGTATGAACTGTCACAAACAAATTGATGGTGCAGGTAAGCCTTTCGAAGGAGAAATCAAAAAGATCTACGCTGCTGCTGGTTGGGACAAAACAGGCATGAAGTACACTGGAAAAACGAAGCCTATCGTTTGGAACAAAGTTCACGTTCTTCCTGAGCACGTTTATTTCAATCACTCTCAGCACGTTGTTGTTGGTGGCCTTGACTGTAAGCAGTGCCACGGCGACATGACCCAAATGAAAGATGCCGCAATGGTTCAGCCAGTAGAAGAGCTCAACAAAATTGAAGGCAACATCAAACTGACACGCAAGACCCTCACTATGGGTTGGTGTATTGAATGTCACGGTAAAAAAGATGTCGCTATCGGAAATGGTAAAAACGCTTACTACGACGAAATTCACCGTCGCCTCAAACAAGATCCTAAGCTCTATGCTTCATACCTCAACGATGACGGTAAAGTAACCGTTAACGAACTCGGAGGTTGGGAGTGTGCGAAGTGTCACTATTAATTAAGTATTTAACGTTCTAGTCGAAATAAGACCATGGAAATGAATAAAAAATATTGGAAAGGTATTGACGAACTCAAACAAACACCTGAGTTTATCAAGCACAAAGAGCAAGAATTTCCAAATCAACAATCTGTTGAAGATTTCTTAGCTGATGAAAACTTAGCTGAATCTTCTACAGCGCGTCGTGACTTCCTAAAGTTCTTAGGTTTCTCTGTTGCAGCTGCTACGCTTGCTGCTTGTGAGGCGCCAGTAACTAAAGTTGTTCCTTACGCTGTTAAACCGGAAAACGTAACACCAGGTATGCCAACTTGGTACGCGAGCACTTACTATGATGGCGCTTCTTACGCGAACATTATGGTTAAAACTCGTGAAGGTCGTCCGATCTTTATCAAAGGAAACAAAGATTTCGGTTTCACGCAAGGTGGTACCAATCCGCAAATCATTGCCTCTGTTCTAGGTCTTTATGATTCTGAGCGCTTAACAGATCCGCAAGCCAACGGAAGCAAGTCTTCTTGGGCTAATGTTGATGCTGCTATTTCTAAAGCAATTGCTGGCGCTAAGAAAGTGACATTGCTTTCAAATACCGTTATTTCTCCTTCAATCAAGCGCGCTGTTGCTGAAATGGCTGCTAAATTAAACGGTGAAGGTGGTTCAAAATTTGAGCATATTCAATACGACGCAGTTTCTTACGCTGGTATGCGCGAAGCTAACCTAGCAAACTTCGGAGCTCGTCTTATTCCTTCTTACGACTTTTCAAAAGCAAAAACTATCGTTTCTGTTGGTGCAGATTTCTTGAGCACTTGGTTATTACCAACTGAATTTGCTGTACAATACGGTAAAACTCGCAACCCAGAAGCTGCTTGGATGTCTAAGCACTTCCAATTTGAATCTGTACTTTCTGTTACTGGTTCTAATGCTGACGTTCGCGGCATGATCAAGCCTTCAGAAGAAGCGGCAGTTTTAGCTTACATGATTAAGGCGCTTGGTGGTAACCCAGGTGTTGCAGCCAATGTAGGCTCATGGAAGGCTGCTGCTGACAAAGCGGTTGCTGCGCTCAAAAAATCTAAAAAAGAGGCTGTTGTTGTTGCTGGTTCAAACCACGTAGGTGTTCAACAACTAGCAAACCAACTTAATAACCTGATCGGTGCTTACGGTTCAACCATTGACTTCAGCAACCCGATTAACCTTCACCAGTCTGAAGATGCGAAAGCGCTCAAGTTGGCTGCTGATGTAGCTGAAGGCAAAGGTCCTGAAGTACTCATCATGATGGGTGTGAATCCTGTATACAGCTTGCCAAACGGTGCGGATTTCGCTAAAGGTTTAAAATCAATTAAAACATCGGTTGCTATTTCTTCTTACGCAGACGAAACAGCAAGTCTTTGTACATATATCTGCCCTGATCA
>JBILTD010000063.1:0-9310 GCA_044371695.1 Crocinitomicaceae bacterium
TTATTAAAAATTGCCCGCAAGTACCTGCAGCTGCTAACGTAATAATTGCGTTACTACCCGCAACAGTTGTTGCGCCATCTACTATTAAAACATCCGTTGAAAGTGCCGTTGTTCTTCCGGTACCTGTTCCGTTTGCTAAAGTATTCCAATTGGATCCTGTATTAAAATCTGCTCCTGCACCAGCACCAACCCAGAAATAAGTAGCACCTGCAGTAGTGGCTTGAGAGCCTGTTATTCCATTTCCAACTCCCGCCTCAGTAATGGCCTGTATTTTATAAAAATAAGTTGTCCCAGGTGACAAACCTGTTTGTGTTAAGGTGTAAGTTGTTCCCGTACCAGCAACTGTTGTTGATGCAACATTTGTAACTACTACGCCATTTGTAAATCCAGCATCATTTGCTCTTGTTACTGTAAAACCCTGTTCATCTGAAGAGTTATCTACCCAATTTGGAGTTATTGTGGTTTCAGTTACTGCAGTAAAAGTTAAACTTGTTGGATCGTTAGGTGTAGTATTATATAAAGGTGTAAATGTGAATACTCTATTAGCCAAATTTGCTATCGCAACACTAGCGGCAAAAGTATTTTCAATTGGCGAAGTTGCTGAAGTATTTATTGTTGGAGTTGCACCAACAGTAATAAAGGCTGATGAGTTTGCTGTATTTCCTGAACTGTGAAATATAGATCTATTCCTAGTAGAAGAAGCTGAATTAATAATATTACCATATTGAAATTCGAAAATCCCCGTTCCTTCATTTAACACTAATTGCATATTACCAGATATTGAATTGTCTGTGAGGCTGACATAAAACTGATTCCATTCAATAATTAACTTTCTGTTAGGTGCAATTCCCGAAACCAAATACGACATGCCATTATTAACTTCATTATCCCCTGCCACTAATGCTAATGTAACTGTAGAGGCAGCATATGTAGAAACATTAGCGCCGCCAATTGCAGTGGCGCCACTTGATGTATGAAGTCTCACTTGTCCATTACTATTTACGCTAAAATGAGAATAAATAATTCCCATATAAATAAAATTAAATCCTATCGGGACAACAGCACTTCCCCAATCATCTTTATTACCTGTAACAAGTAACGTTGAACCAGTCATTGTATTTAGACTGCTTGTCCCAGTTGTAAACGCATAATTTGCTGTACTCTGCCCCCACCCTTTCCCTACAGAAAAGAATAAAACAATGAGCAATGAGCAAATGAGAGAGAAATTTCGAACTAAAAAGCGATTAGGAGTAAATAGTTTCATAGCTGATTTTAAAGGTTTTAACCCGTTTTATTGACGGATTAAAATAGGTTGGTAAATAGTTAATAGTTAGTTATAGCGACAACAAATTACAAAAACACAAATCATTTACAAATCTTAATAATTTCTAAATCTCACATTAAAAAATATTTAATCATTCTCATCGAACATTTACATTCTTCTGTCGAATATTTATAAATTTTTCTTATTCACATTTTGGAAATTACTTATTAACAATTTGGCATAAAAAAAGCCTCACAAGGAGGCTTTGGATAGATTTTTGAAGATCGTTTTAGCGAAATAACCTAAACATTTTCAAGGACATAAGTGGGTCCTGCTGTGGAAATTCTGTAGGCGGTAATGACATCATGACCATTGAGATTCCATGATCGAGCTGAACCTGCTCTACCTTAGGGGCAAGATATGGTTTCTTTTTACTGTCTTGCTGCTGGATGTGGTTGTTTTGAAGACCTGACATCTTATTCTTGGATTAAAACTTTGAATACTTTTTGAGTGTTGCCGATTTGAACCTGAACCAAGTATACGCCGTTGGCATTCGGGATGTAAACTTGAGTGTTGCCTGATTCGAAACTTTGAGTCAAAACTTGGCGGCCCGTCATGTCGAAAATTGCCATGGTTTTGGTTTGAAGCGCTTCTGCTTCATTTAGGTTTGCAGTAAGTTCAATGACTTTGGATCCTGAAGTACCAACACTCACATCGGCCCAATTGATGACTTCATCCGGATTATTGCTTGGCTGATCGGTTGCTTCCGTTGAACCATAAATTTGATTTGGGTAACCAAAATGTAATACAAAGCGTGCGATGTCCTGACCTGCTTGATTTTCGAAAGTATAGGTATCGTTAATTAACAAATTCTGAAATTGTTGTGTCGTTTTATCTTCAAGCCAGATGCTGCCAAATGTGCTATTGAATTCACCGAGTTTGATGGTGTGTGTTCCGGCATTGTGGATATTCATGTATAGTGGCGTAGCTTCGTTGCGTTGCATGAAGTTTTTGGCATTGATAACCATCTTTTTATCGCCGATTTTACTGTAAAGTTGAGGGGTGCCCGCTTGAATCATTTTTTCAGAGTCAAAAGCATCTTGAGCATCTGTAGTCTCGTAACTGCAATAAACAATGGCCTGATCTCTTAATGAATCTTTTTCCAGACTCAAATTGGCAAACATGAGCTTTGAATCCATGCTGTGCATCCCTTGCATGCCACTGATATGATGACTTCTGTCTAGGTTATCCATTGCAATGCTACCCGTTGCGCTGCCTTCAACTCTTACCCAAAATGCTTGCATCGGCGGAATAAATTGGCTAACTGTACCGTTTCCGTTATTGCTAGTCCCGACATTTCCATTGCTGTTGTAAGTGTCAAACACCATATTGTTGGCGCCATTTGAAGTACGATACCAAATCGTTGACCCAACATTTGTTTTTGTGACGTCATCCCATTTCAAATAAGAAGCGTAAGGATTACTCACTAAGTTGAAGCCGTTAAAACTTGAACCGTTAGCCGTCAAGTTAAAAGTGTAGGCTCCATTATTCAAAGAACCACCTGTAAATGTTAAATCATGATTACCTGGTGTATTCGACCTCAAGTAATGACCTCTTCCTACTGTCAAAGCGGATGTATTATCCGTAATTTCAATCCAAGCTGCACTTTGCTCATCCCAATACTTCACAATATTAGCCCCAGCTGCATCAAGTATCGAACTCAAACCTCCAGAAACCGGACTTCCCAAATACCAAAAGCGCCCATTCGGCGAACTCCCATTGTTGCCTCCTGTTATAGTTTGCTTTACATTGTAAGTCCCTGAACCAGCTAATGTGGAAGAAGCTCCTTGCAAAAGTGTCGCCCCACTTTCTAGAGTGAGGGTTCCGTTGTTGGTGAGCGTTCCGTTTAACGTAAATTTATCTGATGCTCCAACAATCAGCTGTCCTGCTGAAATTGTTAGATCGCCTTGAAGAACAACATCGTTTCCGATAGTAAATGTATTTGTTGGAGATCCAGCATGGTTAAGTGTTAAACTTCCCATAGTATTTGACCCTGGGGTAAAGTTAATTGTGCCAAGAGATCCTGAATTTGTTTTGTTCAATGTGAAATCAGTGGTGGGACTTACAGAAATTGTTCCTGTACTTAAACTAAAAGCTGTCGAACCACCGGGAAAAAACGTTAAATCATTCCCATTCATGTTCAAGATGGAACTAGCAATTAAAATTAAACCTCCACTCGTTGCATTTCCAAGCAATAAATCACTTGAACCACCCGTCGTTGATAATAAAATCGTATTTGCTGTTGTTGCTTGGATTCTGAACCATCTAACGGTATTTCCAGCGCCAGTAATGGTTTGAGTTCCTCCGGCTGCACCAGTTGTTCTTAATGTGATTGAGTTGGCATCTGCTGGTGGAGTTACAGTTCCTACATAAGTTAAATCTCCTTTTAGATCGATAGTAGAAAAAGGAGATGATGAGAGTCCATTGAGTTGGGTATTTGAGAGCGTTAAATTCCCTAAAATGGTTGTGGTGTTTCCTTGAAATGATTTAGTTCCGGTACCTGTCAATTTTAAATTTCCATATGAAAGATTGAGCGGAATGTTTAAAGAAATATCTTTAAATTCTACGGTACTATTGACAGCCAGACTATTTAATGTTGGTAGTGAGCTGTTTTCAACTGTCAATTCAGCATTATTCGAAACATCAATCAAACCTGAAAAAGCAGCAGTACTCGGGATTGTAAAATCGGTCGAATTTGTTCCGTCACCAACCACCACTTTTGCACCTGTTCCTGATACTGTCCAAGGATTTGAAATACTTGCTGTTGACCTATTTCTAATTTCATAAATTACGCCTGCAGCAGTAAAATTCGATGGTGCTGTTCCGGAACCATCGGTACCTGTTCCCCATGTGTTTAAGTCACTTAAATCACCAGTTGACTTCGAATATAATGTTCCTGTTCGCAGACCACTCACAGCAACATTCACATCAGTTGCACCTGTACTCGCATTTATAATATTACCAGAAAAAGCGCCAATTGAAGAGGCATTCTGCCTAACATAAATTGTTACTGGTTCGCTTACAATATTACCACCACTAACAGAAAGCGTTATTGGATTATTAGAAAAACCACTACCAGAAGTCATTGAAATCCCATAATTAGACGGCGGAGTTACAATAGCATTTCCAGTCAAATTATCTCCAGAAATAGTAAAACTCTGCTCAGTAGAAGGAGATGAAGAATTTTGGGAAAAATTGTTTAAAGTTGAGAGTGATGTTGTTAGTGTAGGACTGACAATTGCAGATGAAGTTATAGAAATATTATCAATTTGTATTTTATCCCTATTTCCACCACCTATTGTAGAGCCAGCATGATTATAAAATCTTAAAATTACATTTGGTGAACCATTTAATTGACTTGGTAAGGCAATATTAGTAATGGAACCCGAACTGGGACTTACTTGATCCAGTATTTGAGCAGAGGTAATTTCTGTAAATGTTGTTCCGTCTATGCTCCAAAATAATCTTAATGAAGTGGGTCTCGTTCCACTTGCATTATCTACCGCTAACCAGTCGAAACTTATTGTACCCGCTAATCTATTGGAAAAATTCAATAACAAGTCTAATGCTACAGCTTCTGGAGTAGTGGATGATCCTGTTGATAGAAATAATAAAGATTGGGTACCCTTTTGTATTCCACCTGATGAACTAGTGACAAATGTGGCCGATGATTTTGTTGTTCTAGTACCAGTTGTAACAGATGTTCCAGATCCAATTATTCCTACACTACTCCAATTTGATGCACCTATACCACTTGTAAAATTATTGGCCCAATTTGATATATCCGCAAAATTTTGAGAGTAATTCCCTGAAGACATGTTGTAATATGTCTGCCCCTCAACTCTCCCCACAAGCAAAAAAGTGAAAACGAGCACCAAAATCGAAAAAATATTCCTTGTAAAATTCAAAGATTTCATAAGCGTAGTTTTAAAGCAAAGGTCGTTTAGTTTAGTGTGCTCTAAATTATGTGACTGTTATTGTTTTGTCAACCAAAAGTGAAGGCAGTTTTCGACAATGAAAAATGAGTTATGCACAATCTAAATTGTTGATTTTTTTGAAAATTGGATTCACGCTAGTACCCCACCCGTATGGATGAAAAGGATCTTTTTTGATTGGGGAGTGAAATCAGCTTTCTTGTGAGATTCGATCAGAAAATCTTGCAACGCAAAAAGCGCCTTTGCCGTGTAAACGGGTTCTATTGGAAATTGATTGGTGGCGTTGAATTGCTCGGTGAAATTGAGGAGTTCGGGGGTGGTTTTGGCGTAGCCGCCGTGGTGGAAGTTGTCTAATACATGGACTTGTTGGAGGGGGAATTGGAGGTGTGCGGTGTGGGGGTTTTGTTGGGCGGCGAGTGCGAGGGTTTGCATTTCGGAAATGGAGTCGAAACCTTTGAGGACGGGGATGACGAGTAGTTTGGTTGATGGTGGCAAGGCCGCTAGGATGCCTAAACTGGTGGTGGTGGTGCCTTGAGCGAGGCAAATGAGGTCAAAATGTTGGTTGTTGTTTTGGGCAACTGCTTCCTGATAAATTTCGGCACAACCCAATAGTCCTTCGGGGTTGGCGCCTCCTTCGGGGATGACCCAAGTTTCTTGATCATCGATGTGTTGCAGGCCGCTTTGGTGTTTTTGCGCCTGATAGCTTGATCTTGATATGAATTCTAGTTGCATGCCTAGTTGCGCACACTGTTTCAACAGCTCGTTGCTTTGCGCATTCAGCTCCTCCCCTCTCACCCTTCCAATGATCTGAAAACCAAGTTCGTTAGCCGCTGCAGCGCTTGCCAATAAGTGGTTTGAATAGGCGCCGCCAAAGGTGAGTATTTGCTTAACACCGGCCTTTTGAGCGGCTTCTAAATTGCCTTGAAGCTTGCGGAGTTTGTTGCCTGAGATTTCTTGGTGAATTAAATCGTCGCGTTTAACGAACAATTGCAGGGGCTCTGTGTTAAGCAAGGGTAAGCGAAAGCTTTCTAAATGCGAATGACTTTTTAAATTTGCAAACCAACTTGACAACTGCACATCCATGAGCGAAGATTTTTCTGGTTTTTCTAAGCGCGGAAACTTAAACGAAGAGGATTATTATTTGAGCGAGGAAGGCTACATTGTTTTTACTGAAGCCTATCACCTGAAACGCGGTTATTGCTGTAAAAGCGGCTGTAAGCATTGCCCCTATGGTTATGATGCCAAAACACACACGGTTGGGCCCAAAAAAGAGGATTAATCAATTCCTTTTTCGGGATATTTACCCTTGTAGTTTTTCAAAATATCTTTGATTTTTTGAATATCGGCATCGGCGTCGCCTGAAGGCCAAACCAAGCTATGAAAGCCGCCTGTTTTACTTGCGAAATCAATGTAGGCAACATAAATGGGTACTTTGGCTTTTTCAGCTACGTAATAAAAACCTTTTTTCCAGTCTGGGTTGTAGCTGCGGGTTCCTTCCGGAGAAAACACCATGTACATCGTTTCGTTTTCTTCGAAATATTTGACTGCGGTATCCGTGAGGTTATTCTTCTTTTTGCGGTCTACTGGAATGCCACCAATGGCTTTTAAAAACCAACCAAGCGGGCCAATAAAGAGCTCTTTTTTCATGAGGTAACGCCCTTTTACGCCATATTGGTAAAAGGCCAGGCGCCCAAGAATGAAATCCCAGTTAGAGGTATGCGGCCCTACAGCAACTACGCATTTTGGAATGCCTGCTGGCGGGTTCGGATCGACTTTCCAGCCAATGAGCCAAAAAATAAATTTTGCAACGAACTTCATGCCCTAAAGTTAAGCAATTCATCTTTCATCTATCTTTACACCATGAAGTTCTTCAAGGAAGTTATTTCTTTACTCGTGATCTTGGCCTTGATCGGCACTTTTGCGCTGTTGAGCCCTTTCCTTGTATTGCCCAAAGCTCGTGGCGCCATTGCCCCAGATTTCAGTAGCCAAGACTTTAGTTTACAGCTCATTCCAATCCAAGTGGTTCAAACCTGGATTCTAGAACAGCAGTCTGTTTCAAAAGATGTTGAGGTGCAAGAAACACTGAAAAACTTCAGTAAAAAAATACAATTCAAAGAAAATACTGGGCTTGAAGGTTTTATTTACAACCCTTTTGGTGCAGTCGGGATGTATGTCTTGGCTAATGGGCAACAACGCTACACTTGCTATTTTTTAGCCGGCAGCAATCGGCAATCGGGTTGGTTGTCCGATCAGTATTACGCGCATTCGAATGGTCTGTTCTTTTTTAATAAAGCGCTCACACCAGTACTCAAAGTACATTTTGAAGCCAATTTGAAGTCCGCCAAATGGACCACCAAAAAATTTGAAGCCCGAAAACTCAAATTTGAATTGTCCAAAGCACCCTATTTATTAGAATGGCAGAAACACGGATTTGAATTGCATGTACCGAAAGAAAGCATCAAAGTCAAAAACACAATGTTAAAACCAAGTGGTTTTCATTTGAGCTGCCCTCTTGCCTTGCATGACCTCTTGGGTGAACAAACACCACTAAATGGCCTCACTGCCATTTCCATGAATTATTATGGCGCTAAACTCAATGAAAAACAAGGGCTCGAACTTGCATTCGAAACTTTGTTGTCTTTTCAATCTGGCGCTAAGCTTGACGAATTTCTGAGTGCGGTTCAAAAACTGGACAACGATTGGGAGTGGCACCCTAATTATGTCCGAATCAACGATGCCAATTATGCCTTTAAAAAATACGGGGACAACTTGTTTGTCTGTAGCTCACCACAAAAATATTTAAAGGGCGGAAATTTTGCCTCACAACTAAAAACGCAGAGTCTTTATTGCGCCGGCGACCCTAAACTTTTGACCAAACTAGACAACGCAGGTTGGGCTGCCGCCGTACTTGAATTATTCCCCATTTACCGCGCCCTCACTGACCTCAGCGACCGCACAAAGTCAGTGTCTACCAACAACCAAACCATCAGTTGGCAACTTCATTCAAAGTATTACGCTGCAGGCGAATTCCTGAAACTCTTCGGAACGGCTTTTGAGTAAAATACAAAAAAGCCCCGCTGCTGAACAACGGGGCCTTCCACTCTATTACAAACAAACTGTTTAGCGGATAAAGAGCAATTCTCTGAATTTTGGCAATGGCCATAATTCGTCTTCAACTAAGAGCTCTAGTTTATCTGCATGATATCTGATTTCATCGAAGTGAACTTTTACTTGGTCACAGTAAGCGATCGCTTTGTCTTCTGCGTGCTCGATTTTATTAGCGATTTTGCGTTGCGCCAACATGGCATCAGAAGCTTCTTTCATTTTATTGATGTGCATTGATACTTTTTCAAGTAATTCAATTTGTGCTTTACCTGCTGCTCTACCTGCTTTATCGCCGAGGACAGAGATGAGGCCTTGTACGTTTTGAATCAGCTTGTTTTGGTATTCAACCGCTGCAGGAATGAAGTTGTTTTGAACGAGGTCACCCATCAAACGAGATTCAATTTGAATTTTAAGGATGTAGTTTTCGTATTCAATTTCAGCGCGTGCTTCTAATTCACGTGGCGTCAAGACTTCCATTTCTGAGAAAAGCTTAGCTACTTTTTTGTCGTGCCATACTTTAAGTGCGCGTGGCGTATCTTTTAAGTTAGAAAGTCCTCTTTTTTCAGCTTCTTTGACCCATTCGTCGCCGTAACCATTGCCTTCGAAACGAATTTTCTTAGAGGCCTTGATCATGGCTTGAAGTTCTTTCAAGATGGCTTCGTCTTTCGCTTCGCCTTTTTCAATGCGCTTGTCAACAGCAATTTTGAACAAACGCAATTGCTTGGCCATAATGGTGTTCAAGACAATCATGGCAGAACCACAGTTGGCTGAAGAACCTACCGCACGGAACTCGAATTTGTTTCCGGTAAAGGCAAACGGCGAAGTACGGTTACGATCTGTGTTATCTAGTAAGATTTGTGGGATTTTACCAATATTGAGTTTCAATTCGGTTTTGTCTTGCGGTGTCATTTTACCAGCCTTGATATTTTTCTCGAGGTCATCGAGT
>JBILTD010000218.1:0-2924 GCA_044371695.1 Crocinitomicaceae bacterium
CTACACTTGTTATATTGCCATGGTCGAGACACTTAATAATCGCCTCAATGAAAATGATCAATTCATAGAAAATGTCGGTTTGGTGATTGTTGACGAAGCACACTATAATAGCTTTCGCAAAATTTTCCAGTTTTATGAAGAGGCGAATATTTTAGGAGTTACCGCAACCCCACTCAGTAGCAATCGCAACCTACCACTCAAAGACCATTACAACAAACTTTTGGTAGGTGAATCCATTTCTAACCTCATTTCAGAAGGCTATCTTTCCGACGCCGAGACCTATTCTTATGACGTCAACCTGCACGGCCTCAAAATTGGTTCCAATGGTGACTTCACCGTCAGCTCGAGTGACCTCCTCTACTCTAATTATTTCATGCAGGAAAAACTCATTTTTGCCTATGAAGAAGTTGCCCTAGGAGAAAAAACGCTCATCTTTAATGCCGGTATTGAAACCTCGCGTCGCGTCGAAGAATCTTTCAAGAAGCTCAAATACAATATTCGTCACCTCGACTCAACTTTCTCAGATAAAGACCGAAAAGATGTCATCCGTTGGTTCAAAGAAACACCCGGTGCAATTCTCACGTCAGTAGGTATCCTCACCACAGGTTTTGACGAACCGTCAGTGCAAACCATCATCATCAACCGCGCCACCCGTTCATTAACCCTTTACCACCAAATGATAGGGCGCGGATCTCGACGCATTCCTAACAAATCACAGTTCAAAATCATTGACCTTGGTAACAACGTTAGGCGCTTTGGCTATTGGCAAGATTATATCAATTGGCAAGATGCGTTTCGCTTCCCAGATCGTTTTCTTGAATCGAGAATTTCAGAGCTTGAAGACATGGAATTTGAAGTCGAATACGAATACCCAAAAGGTTTCGAGAAGCTCATTCGCACTGATATCTTAGAATCTTTTTCTATTAAAGATTGCTACATTGCCTGCATCGATAAAGGCGGCAAAGGCAAAGATGCCATTGATTTATCTATCGCAAACCACTTTGAAGCCATTGAAGCATCTGCCCAAGACCTCGATCATGCCCTGAGTCTGCAAAAATTACTTCAAGACCACATAGAGCACCGCATCAAGCACTACACCAAATGCATCTCGAAATGCACAGACAACTACTTTAAATATTTGCTCGAAACCTACAATCGTCAATTAAGTCAGAAAATCAGACTCAACATTGAAGATTGACGCATTTCTCTTAATTTTAGGAGCATGAAGCAAGTACTTTTTATATTTCTTTTGGCCGTCTCCTTTTATGGACAGTCCCAAACCAAACTTAAGGCTTATCTAGACACCAAGCAATTTCATGCGCCGGGTATCGGATCGTACTTAGAAATTTATATAGAATTTGCAGGTTATACCGTTCAATTTCAACCTTGTACGGGCGGCACTAAAGCTACCGTTTTGGTCGATATCGAACTCAAAGATTCTTTACAACAATCCGTTTTTAAAGACCTCTACACCCTTGATTCTCCGGTTTCCACAGATTCATCTCAAAATAATTTCATTGAAATCTTGCGGGCTCCGGTAAAAAAAGGGACCTATTTTTTGCACGTTTACCTCGCCGATGTAAATCGTCCAAAAAGCCTCATCCAAGGAATTATACCCATTGAAGTGTTTGCCATGAACGAAGGTTTGGCTTTTTCAGGTGTGGAAGTCATTGACATCGCATTTCAAAGCAACGAAGAGTCTCGGTTTGTAAAATCAGGGTACTATATGTTGCCTTTACTTTCCAATTACTTTAATCAAGAAATGTCGAAGCTTCCAATTTACACTGAACTATACGGTGCACAAGGAAGCATTTCATTACAAAGGAAGGTTGTCGATTCAAAAACCAACCAAAACTTCACCCTCTTGCAAAGAACAGACACTTTACAAGCAGCTGAAGTACTTCCCATATTACAAGAAATTGACCTCTCTGATTTACCAACAGGATCTTATCAATTACAGCTTGTTGCCACAGACCTCTCCAATCAACAGACCAAGACACAAGTCTATGACTTTGAAAGGAACAATGATATTGAAACCGCTTTTGATTTCGCCTCGATGTTACTCGACCCTTCTTTCCAAGCGTCCATTCATACAGACAGCATTGCCTATTTTTTCGAAAGTCTGATTCCAATTGCTAAACCAGGAGAAATCAGAACCATCATCGATGTTCTCAAAGCCAAAGACACAACCATGATGCGCAAGCATCTTCAAGCGTTTTGGTACCAGACAGCAGGCAGCAAGGCGTATGAAAAATGGATTCAGTACCGTGAACAAGTGCGCTCAGTAGAAAAATACTACGCCAATAATTACATGGAGGGTTTTGAAACGGACCGCGGACGCGTTTACCTCAAATACGGACAGCCCAATAACATTGTAGTCAAAGAATCTTCACCGAGTGAATATCCTTACGAGATTTGGACCTACGATAAAATTGGCATCTTTAGCAACAAACGCTTTATTTTCTATAATCCAGACCTGATTACAAACAATCACCGTTTATTGCACTCTGACATGGTGGGCGAACTCAAAAACCCAGCTTGGCAACAAATTTTATCCAGAAGAAATACCGTAAACGGCACAGTTGATGACCCCAACATGATGAATGTCAAGCATTTTGGTGGTAATGCAGCTGATTTTTACCGTCAATACTAAGCCATGGCTCAAGCACTGGTCATCCTCAATTATAACGGACTGAGTCCTTTAGAAAAGTACTTACCAAGTGTCCTAGACTACAGTCCAAACTGGGATATTTATGTTGCCGACAACGCCAGTACAGATGGTTCTTTAGACTTTCTCAAAGAGAAGTTCCCACAAATCAAGCGCATTGAACTGAGTCAAAATTTTGGTTTTGCAGCGGGCTATAACGAAGCACTCAAAACCCTAGAGGGTCAATATGACTTCTACTTCATTTTAAATAGCGATG
>JBILTD010000252.1:0-2895 GCA_044371695.1 Crocinitomicaceae bacterium
ACTCCTGTGAGGTCAACAACTCCGCTCAAACCAGATAGTAAGTTAAATGGCTCATTCAAACATACATTGATAGTACCACCATTTCCTGCATTTGGTGCAGAGAAAATTTCAACATAAGCATTTACTTCGTCAGTGGCACAACCATCTTGCATGGTATAGGTAAACTCATAGTTTGTTGAAGCCAAACCGTTTGTATTGAATAGGTTGTCATTTAAACCTAATGTAGGCGTAGTTTCTGACCATGTTCCGCCTAATTGGTAATTCGCAATTCCCAAGTAAAGGTTAACGGTATCACCGTAACAAACTTCGAGTGCTTCACCTTCTACCCCAGCATCTAATACAATTTCATAGATAGAAATTCCATAGTTGCCGGCAGTAAGTGTAAATGCGTCGTGCATCATGTAATATTCAGTTCCTGGAGTAAGGCCACAAACAGTAAAGTTTGGAGCTTGGTTAACGCCACCTAAATCATCATCATTGGCTGCAAGCATTTGGAAAGACGGAATGTTGTTACAAGAAGAGGCGCTATAAACCGCTGCCTGACCATTGTAAGCAACGCCTGTACAGTTGATGCGAACAGCACCAGAGGCTGGCGCAACAAACTTAAACCATGTAGAAAGCTCTAAGTTTTGGTTAGCCCAACCGGTCGTTGTTTGTGCACCTGTAGCAGGTGGCACAATTGAAACTTCATTTAAGTCAAAACCAGCACCAGTGTTATTAAACACATAGGTGTTGCCATTTACCGGGATTGCTTGCGCACCACAAATGGTGTCGTTAGTGAGTGGCATAATGACATTGAATGGGCCAATATAGAATGATGTATCTTGACCACAAACTGCTTGTACATACACATCGAATGTCTGACCAGCCATAAAGTTGGCACTTGAAATGGTGTTAGTTGTATTGTTGTTTAAGTTGTAAGTAGTTCCTGAATAAAGCGCAGCACCTGGCTGTGTCAATTGAACATTGAAACCAGTTGAAGGGTACTGTGCTGAATAAGCCAACCATGACCAAGATGCATTTATGTTGCCAACAGTAGTTGTTGCAGCAAGTGCACTTGGGTTTGAACAGAATGGTGGTGTTGTAAAGCTTCCTTCTAAACCAAAAGATTGTAAGCCAACAGCACAATCAGCATAGATGTAAACATCGTATGTTGTCAATTGATTAAGGTTTGTTAAGACAACAGAGTTAGTAGTTGAGGTAACCGTTGTTCCACCTGTAGCAGGGTCAAAACCAATTGGGCCGTAAATGATCGTCCAATTAGTTTCGTTAGCTGCACCTGCTGACCATGTTAACATCGCTTCATCTGGAGCAACATAACTAGTCGCAAACGTGGTTGGCTTCGGACAGTTTGTATAATAGAAGTGAACACAAGAATTGTCTTGAAGGTATGAACTGTTGTTCATAGAAACATTGACATTGTTAGGGCCGCGTAAACCAATTTCTGCATCGGCACCGTTATCCCAACCCGCATTACCCATTTCTACATCATCGTAGACATAGTAAATTTCATTGGTTGCTTCTTCAATGACTAATTGGAAAGAAGCTCCGTTGGTTGGTGTAGGGAAGCCATAATGCGGTACGTTGTTCCATTGAACGATGAATTTGGCATTTGGTGAATTTCCAACCTGACCATAATAGACACCATTTGGTGAAGTTGCAGTTCCTAAATCTTGAATATATGGGAACAAGCCGTTTCCAAAGGCAGGCATATTATAATTTACTTGAGCGGCTGTTGTGCCTAAGATTACACCACCGTTGTTACCAATAGTCATTGTATTAGTAAGGATTCCTTGGTAAAGGAAGGTAAATGGAAGCGTCACACCTAATTCAGAATCATCGGTGAGGTTTGCGTTAGTTGCAAAACCTGAGATGTCTTCATAACCTGCAGTTGGGCAAGCGTTGTCCCAGTCTACATATTGACCTTGATTATAGGTGTTCCAAGTAATTGATGGTGTCCAGAATGAAGTGTCACCTGGAGTACAAATACCTGAAATATAAGCAGTGTAGAAAGAGTTGGCTGTTAAACCTGTGATGGTGTAAGGATTTGTTGTAACAATAACAGTTGTTCCAGTACCTGGCGTGAAACCTTGAAGGCCGTATTCAATTTGCCATTGTGTTTCAGAACCACCAGCTACCCACTCTACCTGAGCAGTTGTGTTGTTTGCTTGAATAAGTGAGAAGTTTGTTGGCTGCGGACACGTTGGTGGCGCGGTAATATTGACTAAATAATCTTCTGTTTCACCCCAAGTATAGTTTCCACAAGGGTTGATGTTTGTTACCGCCCAAGTTTCAACGTTAACAACTCGCATCATGGTGTTGCCAGTAGGAATACCTGACGGTATGGTAATGTTGCCTGTTTCAACATGTGGGCCACTTACCATGGCAGCAGAAGCGTAAACTTCTTCACCTGGATCTGTAAACTGACCATTTTGGTTGAAGTCGATCCAAACTTTTGTGCCGTTAGTGTAGTTTCCACCACATGTGCCAATTTCAACAGAAAGCGGATAAACCACCCCCGGAGAAAGGTTTGTCGGTGTTAAGCTTGTGTAATTCGAGTATAAGCTTGGAATTGAACCAGTACCACCTGTTGTTGTACAAGTTGAACTGTTATTTAGCGTATTGAGTGTTACATTGAAAATTTCTTCGTCTGCAGGTGAAGTTGCCTGACTTGCACAGTAACAAGCCAAGAATGAGTTTGTGGTAATACCAATTACCGAAGATGTTGCGCTCGAACCTGAACACGTGACAATACATTGATACCAAGTATTAACAGTTTGAGAAGTGATAAAGCTAGGCGTAGTTCCTGCAGGAATGTTTGTCCATGGACCTGTTGCACTTGGTGCAGATTGCCATTGGTAAGTAAGACCGGCAGCTTGTGTAGCACCAGTAAGA
>JBILTD010000219.1:0-2893 GCA_044371695.1 Crocinitomicaceae bacterium
ATCTCTGACCCAATCAATCATGTTGGTATGTTGTCTGTAGAACAAAGCAGCTTCAGCCTGGAACTGCAACCAGGTGCCGTCTGAATAATCGGGTGTTTGTCTCCACCCAAGCTCAGTGGCGTGTGAAAATTCAGGGAGCAAGTTTGGATTCCCAACGTTTGACGGATCTGTATAAAACATTTCTGTCCAACTCGGCACGCGGTTTCCACGGCTATAATTTGCGAAAATGTACTGACGATTAGCGAGTCCCTTTCCCAATTGAAGACTTGGCATCAGTTGCGGATTTTCTAAATTATAGGCAAACACCAAAAGCCCCGCGGCATAGTTCACAGTACCCAGCGAGCCTTGAGCTTGCACAAACGCACTTTGATACTGGCGTTCGCGCAAACCTAAATTACTGCTATTGAGTTGCTCCAAGCGTTGTTCCAAACCAAAAAGCAATTGTTGCCTATTCACATTCACCGATAATTGCGCCTCATAGCTCAGCACATTTGAAACGTGGGTATTGGTGTAAAAAGCGGGGTCATTGCGCTTCAAGCGAAATTCATCGGCATGGCTGCGCAACATGGCTTGTTGGCGAAATTGATACCAAGTAAAACTTCCTTCTTTTTTTGAATACCAGTGAAAATTATGTTTAGCACCGGCCATCGCCATCGTGGTACGCTCCCATTGATCTGGAAATTTATTGGAGTAAAAGCCATTGGCACCAAAATTTCGATCGGTGTAGGCAGCAGTATAAGTGAGCCGATGTCTTTGATTTACCCCTAATGAATGAGAACCCGTATAAAAGAACTGATGGTTCACAAAATCAGAATTATACCAATGCCCATCAGATTGATCTCTTGAAATCGCTAATAATTGCTGGTATTTCTTGATGCGCATGCGCACCATGGCTTGGGCACCAAAGCTATTGAAACTGCCACCGTATGCCGTTGTTTTGACCTCAAAAGCATCTTGTGCATAAGCGCCAATATGCACCGCGCCAGTTAAAGCACTTTGACCAAACGGCAACACCGTTGGGCTCTTGAAAACTTGGATTTCTGAAACAGCAATGAGTGGGATAGGCAAATTAGCCGCGTGGTGCCCAGTTTGCGGGTCTGTCATTTTGAAGCCATTGACAAGAATAAGGCTTTGCTCAAAATTCCCACCTCGGATACCGATATCGGCCTGCGTTCCACTTAAGCCTCTTTGGCGCACATCTACACCTGCCGAAAAAGATAAGGCATCAGCGATGCTCCTTGCTGGAAGGTTATTGAGCGTCGCCTGATTCAATTTATCGATACTCTGCATGCGCGTGGCAAAGTTGCCCCCATTGCGCCCGGCAATCAGTTCAATTTGTTGGATCGTCATGACCCGCGATGGGATTCTCACCAAAAGTGAATCTATAGCTGGTTGAGCTGGAACTTGTGCAAAAAGTTGGGTAAATTGAACTAAAAAGAACAAGCAAAATAAATTTCTTTTTTGTTTCAAGAAAAACGTAACTGGAGGCATATTCAAAGGAGTAGATTTCACGGATTTATCCATAAAATCTGCAAAAATACGCAATGAAAAAGAATCAGCGCTTAGAAATCTTGTTACCAGTAATGTTTCGTTGCAGATTGCATTTGTGACGACCCACTTCAAAACCGCGTAAGGCACTGTGTTTGGTGGATCTACCCTGAACCCGAGCACGCCATAAGCGCCAAGAGCTGGGCTTGAGTTCTCGGCGCATCAGCGCAATCACCTCAGCCTCTTTTAGACCAAATTGCAATAGAATGGCATCAAAAGGCGTGCGATCCTCCCAGGCCATTTCGATGATGCGGTCAATATCTTGAATGTCTAAAGCTTTTTGTTTCATGACAAACAAGAAACAATAAGAAGGCTGAATTGTTTGACGAATGTGAAAGGCGTCAAAAAACAACACTTACCAGAAAAGATTTGCCAAACGTGTCAAAGACCCTTTACTTGGCGTAAAAAGTGGGAGAAAAACTGGGCTGAAGTCAAATACTGCTCAGATCGGTGCAGAAATCAGCGCACTTGATATTGCAATTCTTGGGTGGTAGGAAGTTCTCCACTATAAGTAAATGCTAACTTGTGTGTACCCGGTAGCAAACTTTTAAAATTGACGTCGAAATGCAACTGACGTTGCTTGGCATACACCCAAAAATCAACTAAAGGCAGTTTCGTCTCAATGCTTAAAACAGCCGTTTTCAGAACGGGGTCAACATTTTCAATTGTCAAAATGGGCTGAATGTCTGGAGCTTTCCTTTTAGGTATGTAGGTAAACAAGCGTTCGTAGTGCTCATCTATCACCACCTTCACAAAACCCGTGTAGGTTTCTGAAATACCCATTAAAACCTGAGTTTTGTATTGTTGAACTGGATAGGTTTTGCGTTCTTTTCTTTGAAAAACACCATTTTCATTATAGAATTGAACTTCAACAGTAACTAGTGTGTCTTCTGGAACTTCGCTACACAACACCAAAAAGCGCGTGTCTTCCAGGTGTTTTTCAAGCACGGCAATTGATCGGTAATCGTCTTGAACTGAGTAATGCAAAGCTTTCCAAGCGCCAAAATAATCAATACTTGACCACGTAGGAGCGGGCCAGCAATCATTGAGCTGCCAATATATGGTTCCCATACAACGAGGCGCATCTGATCGGTGCCCTGCGATAGCCATACTGACTGCTTTTTGTTGGGTAAGTTGTGAATGATAAACAAAGGCTTCAAAGTCTTTAGATTTACCATAATAATGCTTGGCGTGTTTTTCGATCATGCCATTGCCTACATAAGATTTCTGGTGGTTTTTCATCACGGCAGAGCTCAAACTGAGGTCTTTGGGTAGTGCAAATTGATTTACAGTAGCAAGTTCCGGGAAACTCTGAAAACCATATTCGGCGTTGAAGCGCCCAATT
>JBILTD010000064.1:0-9158 GCA_044371695.1 Crocinitomicaceae bacterium
CACAAATAAACCTGGCTTGATTTTTTTCAATTGCAAGGACTTCAGTACAAATAAGTTGTAACTGTATTTTTCCTCTTGAGATTTACTTGTATTGTTCCCGATACCGTAGAAGCGATCGGGAAAATCTCGAAAGCGAAGATCGCCTTTCAATAAATAGTTTTCGTCTTGCGTGAAGACATGCCATGTTGCCCAAGCATCTAGTTGGCGATTCTGGGTGTAATCCGCTAAAAATTGCAAATAAGAGACCCTAGGATGCGGAGCCGCATTTAAGGAGGGTTTTACCTTGAAATAGTACACACCTGCCGCACCTGCTGCCCAACGCGTATCTGGTGTGTAATAAAGAAGTGGTAAGGCAAAAATACCATTTTTGTCTTTGGCTATCGTATCTGATAAAGGAGCGAAACCTAGAAATTTCTTATGATGCGTCGTGTCACGATGCGTTTGTGCCTGCAGTGATAAAATAGAAAGGCACGACCAAAGTAAAACCCGAAAGTTCAAGGTGAAAAAGATATTAGGTAAGACGCTCAATTATTTCTCTGTGTGCTGCAAATTTAAGCAACAATTGCTCAGCAGTAAACAACTCAAAATCCCTAAAATCAAAACCCGGCGCAACGGCGCAGGAGACCAAGGAATAGCCCTCTTTTTCTAGAATTGAGCTTCCGAAAATGGTGTCTTTGGGAATCCAGAGAAAGGGCTGCTGGCCTTTGCTAAGGTCGAGACCTAGATGGTGTTGCTCATGACCGCGCTCTGAGAGGGTGTGAACAATTAAAGGGCTGCCGGCGTGGAAGTACCAAAGTTCATCGCTTTTGATACGGTGAAATCTAGATACGTTTTCAGCCGTCAGTAGAAAGTAGATGGACGTTAGTAATTGTCGATCTTGGCCGTCAAGCGTTTGCGCAGAGCGATACGTTTCTTTATAATAGCCGCCTTCAGGATGGGCTTGCAGCCCTAGTTCATTGATGAGTTGTTGTAGTTGGGTCATGCTCAAAAATAAGCAATGTTATAGCTCCAAATACTTCAAAAATTCGTTTTTGGTTTGCTCATCTTCAAATTTCCCGCAGTAATGAGCGGTCACGGTACTGCTGTTTACATCCTTTACTCCTCTTGAAGAGACACAAAGGTGTGTGGCATCGATTACCACAGCTACATCTTCAGTTTCGAGGACTTGCTTCAAGGCATTGGTGATTTGCATGGTGAGGCGCTCTTGAACTTGTGGGCGCTTGGCAAAGTGCTGTACAATGCGGTTGATTTTGGAGAGGCCAATCACCTTTCCGGAAGAAATGTAGGCTACGTGTGCCTTTCCAATAATAGGAACAAAATGGTGCTCACAGTTAGAATAGAACAAAATGTTCTTTTCTACCAACATCTGATTGTATTGATATTTGTTCTCAAAGAGTTTGATATCTGGAAAGTTGGCCGGGTTGAGGCCGCTAAATATTTCCTGAACATACATCTTGGCAACGCGTCGTGGTGTGCCACTGAGGCTGTCGTCTGTACGATCCAGACCTAAAATATCCATGATTTGCCCAAAATGATGAGCAATTTGATCAATTTTCTCGTGATCTGAAAGTGCAAAAGCATCTGATCTAAGGGGTGTTTCTACGGAGGTACTCACGTGCTCATCTCCAATTTCATCTAGCAGCACGTCAATCATGTGGTTATTTACCTTGATGCCGTTTTGTTTCATCTTTTGTTTTATTTGTTAAACAAAACGAAAAGGGTTTAGTTCGGTATGCCATAAAAAAAAAGCGCCCCGAAGAAGCGCTTTATATATTTTTTACTCTAATTCTGAAAGGATTATTTCAGGTAAAAAGTTGTTTCACCCTCTTCACCTCGACCTACAATTAGTTTTCCTTTATAAACCCTGAAGCCAAAATTACTTCCATCTGACGGACTCATGCCATATAAATCTGCAAAATACCCGTAGGTATCGATAGAAACATTGATAAAGTAAAAGGTAGAACCTCCACGATTCGTGACTTTAATTCCATAGGTATTATAAATTCCTAAATACCCATAAGAAACAGTAAGACCGTTATCCGCGTTGTAAAACGACTTACCTTCCATGTAAGAAAGTACACCCATTTCGTCCTCAAATAAGTTTGTTTGAGCTGAAACCTGGCCGAAAGAAATAATCAGCAAGGAAAAAAACATAATTGCTTTCATAGTAGTAGAAAAGTTGGTTTATGAACGAATGTACAAACAATAATACAAAAATTCCAAAAAAAGCAACTTTATACCCCTTTAACACGTCTACAAGCCTGTATTTATAAACCTTTTTTGTGAAAAAATCTACCTTATTTGTGGCTATTGCCCTCGCTTTCAATTCGTTTCAATCTTTTGCCCAGTCTGTAAAAGGTGAAAGTATCACCTACTCTTACGTAAAACTACCGAGCAATCCGGTGAAGCCCCGACCAGCTTTTTACCAATCTTTTGTAACGGCTGCCTATGAAGTTGAGAATCAAAAATTATTGGCGCAGTTTGAGGCAGACAAAGCACAAGCGGAGGCTGATTACCAACGCGAAATGGCTGAATACCCAAACCGTTTGAAGGCAGCTGACGACAAATATGCCAAAGAAATGGAAGCTTGGAATGCGAAGTCTACCGCTTCTAAGATCGTGGAAAAACAAGTTTTAAATGAAAATAATCACCCGGTAAAAGATTATGTAGCGCAACCGTATCGCCGTACAATCAACCCACCTGTGCTCAAAACCTCTTATGATTACAATGCCTTAGCTTCCACTTACCTTTTTATTGATGGTGTTGAAAAAGGCCCTAATAATGCACTGAATTATACTGTCACACTTCAAGGTTTTGATGCCACGCCTGCTAAAATCGTAACTGAACAAAAAACTGAGGTTAGCATCGTCAACAATGTGAAAACTACTAACAATGTCAATTACTATCACATTGAATTTACTTACCGCCACCCTATGAGTTTCAAGGTAGCAAATGCAACAAACCAAGAAATTTACGCAGCAGCGCCAGCAGAATTCACCGAATACAAGCTTTATAAAGGTGCTGCGACCAAGACACAACCTTCTATGGATGTCAGTGCTGCTTTAAAAGCAATGGAAGACAAATGTTTGCAAGACAACTTGAAGGTGATCAACCACATGGTTAATGACCGCATAGGCTTTGAAAAAACGGACGAAACTTTTGAATTATATTATGTAAAATCTAAAAATGAGTCTCATAATGACATTCAAGATGCCTACAATGCTGCACAATTGGGCTTTAAAATGCTCACCACCAATGAAGCACAGGCAAAAATCAAATTGGAAGAAGCAAACGCTATCTGGAAAAAAGCACTTGAAGAATCTGATATTGAAAACAAAAAAGCACGCATCGACAAAGATGTAACAATCGCTATCTATTTTAATTTACTTGAGTCATATTTTGCATTGCGCAACATCGCTGAAGCGGATGTGATATTGCAAACACTTGGGCGCATGGACATCTCTAACCGCGATAAGAAGCAACGCGAAGCCTATGAGCAAGCCTACCTTGACCTAAAGTTAAGAATGGCTGCCAACGGACTCTAAGATTCCGTAACTTCGTAGACCATGAAGCAGCTGGTCTTATTTCTTTTATTGAGCTCAAGTCTTTTAGCCCAAAGCTACAAAGACCCTCAGCTCTCAATAGAAACAAGAGTTCAAGACCTACTTAGCCGCATGACGCCAGCGGAAAAAGCTTGGCAACTTTTTATGGTTCCTTCAGATTTTGACACCACAAAATGCCGTTTTGAAAACGGCATTTTTGGCATACAGCTATTTGCCAATGGGCAGCAAGATCCTACGCAGCAACTTTTGAATTATTCGAATGGCCAAGGAAATCTAGAGCTCATTGCCAAGGCAAACAGCATTCAGCACTATTTCGTAGAGCAAACCCGCTTGGGCATTCCAATTATTTTTTTTGACGAAGGTCTGCACGGTTTAGTTAGGGCTGAAGCCACGAGTTTTCCGCAGGCCATCGGCATGGCAGCAACCTTCAACCCAAACCTGCTAGCTGATGCAGCACTGCAAATTGCCAAAGAAGCGCGCCTTATCGGCATTCGTCAAGTTTTAAGCCCTGTACTCAATTTAGCTTCAGATGTACGCTGGGGCCGTACCGAAGAAACTTTTGGTGAAGACCCCTACTTAGCTACCCAAATGGGATTAGCTTTTATAAAAAACATAGAGCTTTCCGGTGTCATTTGTACGCCTAAACATTTTATTCTCAATGTAGGCGAAGGCGGCCGTGACTCTTACCCAATTGGCCTGAGTTCCAGAGCGCTTTACATGAGTCATTTCAGACCCTTTTATACCGCTTTTACTGAAGGCAAGGCCAGATCTGTCATGAGCGCTTACAATTCTTTAAATGGCAGTGCCTGTTCAAGTTCAGAATGGTTACTTCAACAAACACTCAAAAAGGACTGGGGCTTCGAAGGCTTTGTTATTTCAGATGCCAATGCGGTAGGCGGAGAGTTGGTTTTACACCAGACTGCCAATAGCTATGCCCAAAGTGGCGAACACGCCTTGAATGGAGGCCTCGATGTAATTTTTCAGACCGATTGTGCACATTTTAAACTTTTCGAAGCGGGTTATTTCTCCGCACAACTTCAAAAAAATCATATAGATAGTGCCGTAGCACATGTATTGCGTGTCAAATTTGAACTCGGTTTATTTGAAAATCCTTACTTAGAAAGCCCCAGCCAAAAAGAAATTCAAAAGCTATTGAATCAGGGCTGGGAACTTGCAGAGCGCTGTGCTGAAGAGGCCATCGTATTACTTAAAAATGACACTTTAACTAACGGAAAGGCAGTCCTGCCCCTTTCCAAAAACACGAATATATTGTTGCTCGGAGAAGCGGCTGCTCAAATAAGACTTGGCGGCTATAGCGGCAAAGGCTTCAAGGCCCAAAGCATTTTAGCCGGGCTTACAGAAACCTTTGGCGCGGATCACATCAATTACATACCTATTCCTGAACAACCTTGGGCCGATTCAAAAGTGACGCTCAGCGCGGAGAATCCATTTTTTGAAGCACTGAGTTTTCAGACCAACTACTTCAACAACCCTCATTTAAGTGGTGCGCCAGTATTATCCAAAACTGAAACACAAATTGATCATCATTGGACACTCTATGGGCCTTGCCCAGAAACAGGCAACGGATTCTATTCGGCGCGTTGGCAAACTGAGTTGAAAGCAACAAAAGACACCACTTGTGTGATCGGCATAGAAGGAAACGACGGTTTTCGTTTATTCATCAATGATACTTGCGTCATTGATCAGTGGCAAAAAGCGGGTTATCATGCAAGCACCCACGCACTTCAACTTCATAAAGGTCAAATACTCCGCTTTAAACTAGAGTTTAAAGAACCACAAGCCAATGGCCGTATCAGGCTGTTCTACGAAACAAAAAAACACCTAGAAAAGCATTTTGTACAACTCGAAAAAGCCATTGCAAAAGCCAACGTAGCAGTTTTTGTAGTGGATTTTCCAGAAGGAGAATTTCAAGACCGCTCGTCTTTGCGTTTAGCTTCTGAGCAAATTGCACTGATTAATGAACTCAAAGCATGCGGCTTAACAGTAGTGGTCGTGATCAATGGCGGCGGCGCAGTAACCATGCAAGAATGGCAAGCGCAAAGCAGTGCCATCTTGTATGCGTGGTATTTGGGCGAGGCAGGTGGTACTGCACTGGCTCATGTTTTGGCTGGAAAGGTGAATCCGTCGGGTAAACTTCCTATAACCATTCCGCAACATGAAGGGCAGCTTCCGCTTTCTTATTGGCACGAACCCACGGGGCGCGGCAATGACTACGTCAATGGCACCGGTGAACCACTTTATCCGTTTGGTCATGGTTTAAGTTACACGCAATTTGAATACCGCGATTTAAAGATTGAAAAGACTCTATTAGGTTTTAACGATACGCTCAACCTTTCTTTCACGATCCAAAACACAGGCGCATTTCCAGGAGCTGAAGCCATACAATTTTATATCAAGCCTATTTACAGTTCAGAAACGCTACCGGTTCAGTACCTCATCCGTACTGAAAAAACGCGTCTTAAAAATGGAGAAACCCAACTCTTTTTAAACTATAAAATTCCGGTTTCTGCCCTAGGCATTCCGACTGGGCCTAAAAGCACGGCCCTTCCTACTCAGTTTTATTTACAAATTGGTGCTTCGTCAAAAGACATTCACTTACAAAGCCCCATTATTACCCTTTCAGAATGATGCGTTTATTTCTTTGTTGCGCTATTTTATTTGGTTTCAATGCGCTGACCTATGGCCAAGATACACTACGAGCGCTTTTCATTGGCAATAGTTATATGGCAGTCAATAATTTGCCGACTTTGGTGAGTGAGGTGGCTCATGCGCAAGGAGATCACCTCATTTATGACAGCAATACGCCTGGCGGTCAAACCTTTCAAATGCACGCCAATAATGCCATCAATTATCAAAAGATGCAAGCACAAGCCTGGGACTACATCATTCTGCAAGGCCAAAGCCAAGAACCAAGTTTTCCTGTTCAGCAAGTCAACACCCAAACGCTACCCTTTGCCTTACAACTCGCAGATAGCGCCAAAAGCATTCAACCTTGCAGTCAAGTCAATTTTTTCATGACTTGGGGGCGCCAAAACGGTGATCCGCAATGGGATTCTATCAATACCTTTGACAAAATGAATGCACGCCTCAGGGACGCCTATTTGCGCATCGCCGATTCAGCTAATGCGGCGGTTTCTCCAGTTGGAGTTGCCTGGAAATATGTCCGAGACAATTATCCGAATATCAATTTATATCAGCAAGATGGTTCACACCCGAGTCTGGAAGGATCCTATTTGGCTGCTTGCGTTTTTTACAGCGCATTGTTTCAGAAAAGTTGCCTAAACAATACTTTTAACCCCGGAATCGGACACGGGGACGCCTTTATTTTACAGCAAGTAGCGAGTAGCATCGTGTTGGATAGTTTGGGTACTTGGGGCTTGGTACTTCCTAGTGAGCAATTGCAAGTCACAGCGAGTTACAGCAGCATTCCAGGTGCAAGTTTATTGAGCTTCACGGCAAATGCGAATCAGGCAGCCAATTATACTTGGTATTTTCCTGACATGACCATTGAGGTAGGCCAAATCATTGGCTTTGAGTACAACCTCAGCACGTATCAGGTGATGCTCATTGCCACGGGGCTCTGTGACACCGACACCCTACTCATTGATGTCAATCTCTCAAGTGCTACCGGTTTAGATCTAGAAACGCTTCAATATGAGTGGAAAGCAGATGCTATACTTCAGCTTTTCTCATCAGAATTTAACACGATCAGAGGCTTTGACCTTCTTGGTAAAGAAGTGCGGTTGGTAATAGAAAAAGGACAAAATGGGCTTCTCATTGCATATCCGAGCACCTGCTTTATGCTTCAAATGGCCAATGAAAACCAAAACTTCGTGTTGCGGACGCCTTTAACTGTTACTCCTTAATCTCCAATCTCGATAATAGCTTCGTTTCCAATTTTTTGTTTGGAAAAGTAATTTTCAGCCGTAATTTGAATCGGGTTTGGATTGTACCATTTGGTAAAAAAGGTGAAGTCTGACTCATGTTTTTTGTGCCATTTCTCAAATTGGTTATCCGGTGCCATATTGAACAACCAATAGGTGTAAGGCTCGATAAATCCGACATCATTGAGTTGCTGCCAAAAATCGAACAAAACTACCTTGTAGGCTGCTGCTTTTGGAGCTGCTTGCCATTTGGTCAAGAATTCTTGTCTGAGCTCGAGGAGGGTTTGAACATTTAAATCTACTTTTTTATTGTTCAGTAAATATTTCGTTGCAGCCATTCCCATTTGCATTTCAAATTCCATACTGAATGGGCTCATCGATTGTGCAAAACTCACGGAAATTGTGCCTTTGTCAAAAACTAAAGCTTTCTGGTAAGTCTGATACAACAACACGCTCATTTCTCTTGTTCTTTTGGTATTTCGCTCCAAATTTATGAAAAGCTCACCATAGATCAAGCCCCACAATTCATCTTCAGAGTCACAATATATTTTGGCCAAACGGTAATAATTAGAAGGGAATTCAGGCGCCATCTCGATGCCCTTTTCATAACTCTGAATGGCGAGTGGCCTATTTTTTTGCATCAAATAAATGTTGCCTGTCTCTACGTAAAGGCGCCCGCTGTTCGGAAACTTTTTTAAGCCTTCTGCATAAGCTGCAATTGCTCCTTCCGGATTCCCTTGAAAGTCTATGGCGTTGCCGATCATTTGCCATAACTGATCGGTGGCTTGCGGGTGTTCAGTTTGCTTGCGCATGATTTCTTCCGCTTTTTTGTAATCTTTCTGCATGTAATAACTGTAGGCAAATTCATACCAAGCATCGTAATTGTTTGGGTCTTCGTTCAACACCTCTTCAAGTTTCAAACGGCTATCCGCAAATTGGCCTGCATCCATGAGTTTAATGGCTTCGCCAATTTCTTTGGCCTTTGGATTTTCTTGAGCCAAAAACTGTAAAGGAAGTACGAGTAGTATCAGCGCGTAAAATAGTTTCATAGGATAGGTTTTTTAAATGGTAGAACTTTAAACACTTTTAATTGATTCTTATTTACAGAAGAAGTACGCCAAAACACCCGGCGTGCGCCACAAAGGTGCGCTATTTGTGCTAAAAAACCACGAACTCTGTATATTTTACCGAGTTGATATCCTAAATATAAATAATGCAAACCACTTTCCGTTTCAACAATTAAATATTGATGGTAATAGGTGGGCAACGACGACAACACCGCTTGGCTATAAAGTTGTTTACTGAGTATCGGATAAATAGAAAGCGAATCAGAGAAACGAGGCACGTGATGCTTTAATCTTCTTTCTACCCTTCCCCATTGTTCTTTATAAATTGCTTTCTGAAGTGTTGAAAATCGATGTATAGCAGGCTTTACTGGTTCCTGTATTACACCCGAATCTACCACCAGTAAGTTAGAATAATAAGCCCCTTGATACGCGAAACGTTGGTCGCTTTCATCAATAGGCTCTTTACTTTCCCCCTCCTCATCGTGCCAACGAAAAGCATATTGAAACCACTCATCACATACATGCGGTTGATATTTGACCATGAAGAATTCATTTGGTGTTGATAGCGACTCAATCCGCAGTAATTGTTTAAAGGATTCTCCGGGAGCTAAGGACCAAAACTG
>JBILTD010000220.1:0-2860 GCA_044371695.1 Crocinitomicaceae bacterium
TTTATCTTTATTGGCGATGATGACATTTCACAGAGAAGGACGTTCTATTATGCTTGGCAGTTTCGGACTGTTCCTTGGCCTTAGTGCACTCAACTACTACCTACTTTTCGAAGCGCTTTTCGGCTTGTTTTTATTTTTTGAACTTGGATTTCTTGTACTCTTATATTTAGTGGTTCAGTTTTTCAGAATTCCGAGCAGGACCTGCATAGGTGCAGCACTTGATATCATGTGTCCGGCTGATGGAAAGGTGGTTGTGATTGAAGAAGTGGAGGAAACTGAATATTTCAAAGACAAGCGCCTTCAAGTATCCATTTTTATGTCACCGCTCAACGTTCATGCGAACTATTACCCAATTTCAGGCGAGGTGAGTTATACAAAGTATCATCCTGGCTTGTTTTTAGTTGCATGGCATCCAAAGAGCAGCACAGACAACGAACGCAGTACTTGTGTGGTTAAACACGCTAACGGACAAGAAATTTTGTTCAGACAAATTGCTGGGGCGCTTGCCAGAAGAATATGTTATTATGCGCAAGAGGGAGATAAAGCACAACAAGGAGCTGAATTCGGATTTATTAAATTTGGTTCTCGAGTAGATTTATTCTTACCTTTAGGTACGAAAATTGATGTGAAACTCAATCAAAAAGTAAAAGCCAAACTTACCAAGCTAGGAAGTTTGAATTAATTTGTAATTTTATAAAAAACACACCATGAAAAAAGTATTTGTAGCAATTGCCCTTACTACTTTTGTAGGATCTATGGCAACTACAGCTTATGCAGCTGTAAACGGAATTGAAATCTCTAAAAAAGACGACGACAAGCGCAAAAAGAAGAAAAAAAGCGGAAGCTGCTCTTCTTCTAGCTCAACTCAAAAATCAGGTTGCTCTTCTTCTAGTTCAACTCAGAAGTCTTGCTGTTCTTCAGGAAAGCAATAAGTTAACCACTTACTTATAAAAAAAGCCGGCTTTTCAGCCGGCTTTTTTTATGTCTTTCAAAACGAATTTAGGCAGGGTAAATCTGTTTGTAAACGTCTTGGTATTTTTCAAGGATTTTCTTGCGTTTGAATTTAAGTGTTGGTGTCAGTTCACCGCCCTCAATGCTAAATTCATTTGGCAAGAGTTTGAACTGCTTCAGTTGTTCCCAAGAACCGTATTCTTTATTGATCTCATTGAGCTCTCTTTGAATGCGTTCGATTAAGATTTCTTGAGTAATAATATCGGCATTGCTACTCGCATCAAAATTGGTGTTATGACGTTTTGCCCATTCCTTCACAAAAGCGAAATTAGGCACAATCATGACGGCTGGGAATTTTTCCCCTTCTCCTATGACCATCGCTTGTTCGATAAAGCGAGATTGCTTAAGCCTGTTTTCCATGGCTTGCGGCACAATGTACTTACCTCCAGAAGTCTTAAATATTTCCTTTTTACGATCGGTAATGCGTAAGAATTTTCCTTCTTGAAATTCACCGATATCGCCTGTGCAAAACCAACCCTCGGCATCAAATACTTCTTTAGTAGCCTCTTCATTCTTGTAATAGCCCATCATTACATTAGGCCCTTTTACAAGAATCTCACCGTCAGGCGCAATTTTAACTTGTACCTTGTCAACAAGTGGCCCAACGGAACCAATTCTGATGCCGGTATTGAAATTATTGACGGTTACTACTGGAGATGTTTCAGTAAGACCGTATCCTTCGAGAATTGGAATATCTGCAGCCAAAAATATTCTAGCGAGTCTTGGCTGTAAGGCCGCTGATCCGGATGCAATCGCCTTGACATTCCCGCCAAGTGCCTCTTGCCACTTAGAAAAAATAAGTTTGCGAGCTATACCTAACTTAATCTTATAAATTGGTGACTTACCAATCACATCGTATTCTTCAGCAACACTGACAGCCCAGTAAAAAAGTGTTTTTTTAATTCCGGAAAGCTCTTCGCCCTTGGCCATGATTTTATCAAATACTTTCTCAATGAGCCTTGGTACAGCAGAAAATACATCGGGTTTCACTTCGCGAATGTTGTCGCCGATGGTATCCATCGATTCAGCAAAATGAATGGAGCAGCCAATGTACATATACAAATAATGTAGCATGCGCTCATAGATATGACATACCGGTAAAAAGCTTAAAACTTTTGAATTCTTATCTGCAGGAATCGGATCTATACAGGCTCCAACCGTTGACAAAATATTCGAATGAGATAACATGACTCCTTTTGGATTACCGGTGGTGCCTGATGTATAAATGATGGTGGCTAAATCAGCAGCCTTTACATCTTTCATGCGCTCCTCAACAGCAGCTACTTCAACACTTCCTTTATTTGCTTCAATTTCTGACCAATGCGTGCAATTTGGCACTTGATCAAAAGAAAACAGATACTTCAATGTCGGTACTTCAGCTTTAATATGCGTGATTTTATCTACTAACTCTTGATTAGAAACCACGCATAATTCGACACCTGCATCGTTTAAGATAAATCGATAATCAGATTCGGAGATATTTGGATAAAGCGGAACCAATATTGCTCCAGCCTGCTGCACTGCGATGTCAAGTATGTTCCATTCTACACGGTTATTACTTGCTACAGCTACACGATCACCCGCCTGAACACCCAGCGCCATCAAACCTCGCGAAACCTGCATGGCAGCATCTAAAAAATCAGCGGTTGACATCGGAACCCATATGCCTGCTGTTTTTGTGACAAACATATTGGCATTTGGGTAATTTTTTAGCTGATGTCTTGGAACATCAAACAAACGTTCTATAGAAAGCATATAATTGGTTTAGCTAGGAAAAATAATAATATTGTTTCAATTATTGTAACAAAACAATAAAAAGACCAATCAGTAGAAGACTAATGATATTTAA
>JBILTD010000221.1:0-2859 GCA_044371695.1 Crocinitomicaceae bacterium
CAACAAGGTTTCAGTGAACGCCTTGTAGCTGCCATCCGCAAGCGTTACACACCACTTTTAATACTGGTGCTGCGTCAACAAAAATGGGTACTCAGTACCGTTGCACTTTTATTTGTTGTCTCTTACCTTTTGTTTGGAAAACTAGGTGCTGAATTCATCCCTTCTTTAGATGAAGGTGATTTCGCTGTAGAAACACGACTCATGACCGGAACTGGTTTGTCAAAAACAATTGAGGCCACCACTATTGCCTCTCAGGTCTTGCTGCAAAATTTCCCAGAAATCAAGCAGGTTGTCGGAAAAATTGGTACGGCTGAAATCCCAACTGACCCAATGCCTATGGAGGCCTGTGACCTCATGATCATCTTAAAGGATAAAAAGGAGTGGGTGAGTGCGCAGACCAAAGAGGAGCTGGCTAGTAAAATGCAAGCCAAACTCGATGAAAGACTTCCGAGTGTTTCTTTCGGTTTTCAGCAGCCCATCCAAATGCGTTTCAATGAGCTCATGACCGGTGCCAAACAAGATGTCGTGGTTAAAATTTATGGGGAAGATTTCGATCTTTTGAGCCGCTACGCCCAAAACATAGGTTCCCTTGCACAAGATATCGAGGGTGTTCAAGACCTTTATGTAGAAGAACTCAGTGGTTTGCCACAGCTTATTGTTCGTTATGACCGCGCAGCTCTGGCCCGTTATCAAGTGTCTATTGCCGCCGTGAATCAGGCAGTAAATCTTGGTTTTGCAGGTCAAAGCGCTGGTTTTGTATTTGAAGGTGAACGCAAATTTGAGTTGGTTGTCAAACTCAAACGAGATTTCCGCCAAGCGCCATCAGACCTCAATCAATTGTTTGTGACCAATGACCTTGGGCAAGAAATCCCGTTGTCAGAATTAGCCGATATCAAAATAGAAAATGGACCCAACCAAATTCAAAGAGACGATGCCAAAAGACGCATCTTGGTCGGTTTTAATGTCCGTGGCCGAGATGTCGAAAGTATTGTCTCGGAATTACAGCAAAAGATGGACAACTCCCTTCATTTTGAAACCGGTTATTTCTCAAAAATTGGCGGAACCTTTGAGAATTTGGTACATGCTCGTGACCGACTCCTGATCGCGGTTCCCGTTTCTTTATTATTGATTTTCTTTTTGTTGTATCTCACCTTTCAGTCCATCAAACAAGCAGCGCTCATTTATTCGGCGATTCCTTTGGCTTCAATTGGTGGTATTCTGGCGCTCTATTTCCGAGGGATGCCATTTTCCATTTCAGCAGGTGTCGGTTTTATTGCCTTGTTTGGTGTAGCGGTTCTGAATGGCATTGTCTTGATTGCTGAGTTCAATACCTTGCGCAAGACGGGTGCGCCACTTTTACAAGTAGTTGTTAAAGGAACAGCGAATCGCCTCAGGCCAGTGCTCTTGACTGCATTTGTGGCTTCCTTGGGCTTTTTACCAATGGCGCTTTCACAGGGAAGTGGGGCCGAGGTTCAAAAACCATTGGCAACGGTTGTCATTGGCGGGCTCATTTCTGCCACCTTACTGACCTTATTTATTTTACCGATGCTCTATGTCATTTTTGAAAAACCTTTTCGCATGAGAAAGAAGAAAATCATATCCTTATCATTAGTCTTCCTGTTGGCTCCTTCTTATCAAGCCCAGCAGCGCTTCACAGATGCTGAGCTTTTTGCCAAATTACTCGATCAAAATGGTTTTGTGAAGGCAGAAAGTTTAGAAGCACAGCGTCAATTAGCTCTTGGTGCCGGCGCTGCATCGTGGCAGCCACTTTCAGCATCGTTTATGATGGGGCAATTCAATTCGAACTACAATAAAGATAACAACCTGACGCTCAGTCAGTCTTTGCCCATTTCAGGTGCAAATCGCCTTCAAATTCAAATAGGAAAAACAAACGCCAGTCTTTCTGAGCTTGAACTCACTTTGCTCAAAATGGACTTGCAAAGAACCTTATCAGAACTTTTGCAAACCATTCGTTTCCAAACCAAAGAACTAGCCCTGTTGCAAGCGCAAGACTCCATTTATAAGTTACTAGATCAAAAAATGCAAATTCGCTACGAGACAGGCGCAATTTCAAAAATGGATCAACTCTTGGTGCACTCTAGATCAGCAAGAGCTAGTGCTCAATTGGTACAGCAAAAACAAAATTTGCAGAAAACCTATTCACAACTCTATGCGCTGCTCAATTATACAGGGCCAGTATTTGAATTAGCCGATGGTTATCATTTCGATGTTTTACCTTTGTTAGCTCCTAAGTTAAAAATTTCGCATCCACTGATTGAGCAGTATAACAAGACAGCTCAAAAAATGGATTTAGATATCAAGCTGAATAGAGCGGGTCAGTTACCCAGTCTGACGCTCGGATATTTTAATCAAACGCTCGTCGGGACGCAAAACCTAAACGGTCAAGATGTCTATTTCGGTCCGAATGTCCGTTTTCAAGGAGGACTTATTCAAACACAAATCCCTATTGATTTCAAGGCGGCGCAGCAGCGAAACAATGCCTTAATGTTAGCACTTGAGCAAAATCAACTCCAACAACAGCAGCAAAGTCAGGCATTTGAAAGAGAGCAAGCACAACTTTACAAGCAATATGTCGAAATGACTGCTGTTTATCAAACGTTGTCTGCTCCAATTCAAACAGAATTACAACAGTTGCAGACAGATGCAACACTTCAGTTCGATAGTGGTGAAATTTCACTTATTGAATTGATCCAATTGCAAGACCATAAATTAGTTCTGGAAAAAGAACTATTACAATGGCAACACGAACTCAAAATGCTTTACATACAATATAACTGGTATACCAATGAAAACCTTAAATAAGCTATTTGCCATAAGCACAACATGTTTGTTGCTTTT
>JBILTD010000222.1:0-2854 GCA_044371695.1 Crocinitomicaceae bacterium
GGGGTTAGAATCCCTCCGGGGTCACAAAAAGAAACCCAGCACGAAAGTGCCGGGTTTTTTGTTTTTAGGAGCAAGCAAAATTTATTTTGATTTGCGGATAAAACAAAAAAGACAAGAACTGCGCCTGCAGTTTGGGTTCTATGCTTGGATTGAACCAAAAATTGGGAAATCGCGTCAGCGTAATCCTCCGGGGTCACTAAAGCAAAAACCCAGCACGATTGTGCTGGGTTTTTTGAGTTTGTAATGAATATACTTTATTCAAGTTCTTTCTTGAATACATAGCCTATTAATAATCATCACAAGTTTGCACCTTGCCATTTGAAGTCTTGAAATTGTATTTAGATCTCGCCTTTGGATTTCTATAGATGATCCAAATATCACCGTCACCTGTATAATAATCTACCCCACCGCCGACTGAAGTTCTTCTAAAACTTCCATTATGATACAATTGAACATCGGCACCAATAAGTAAAGAAGTCCCTTTACCAGGTTGTGGTCCTGTAAATCTACATTTACCTATCAATGTAGCTGACTGCGCTAAAGATATTAAACTGAATAATAAAAACGCACTTGTAAATATAATTTTTTTCATAATTAATAATTTAAACACTTCTAAAATAACACTTTATTTCTATCTCACTATCAAATATTTAGAATATTTTTTGGCAACTTTTACATCTTACTCTACATCTTAATGTATGTTTTGCTCACCTGATTTTATCGGGCTGAAAAATGAGCTGATTTCAATACTTCAGGCGCATTTTTCAAATTTGCCATGAGAATCGCAAGTTCAAATGTTGATTTAGCTAGGCTGATGTTTTTACCGGAAGTGTTGGGTTTTATTTTTGCAACCACAACAAACTCCCGTCGCCGTAGCTCAAGAAGCGGTAGTCGTTGGAAAGGGCGTAGTTGTAGATATCTTTCCAGTCTTGACCAACAAACGCATGGATCAATAGCAGCAAGGTGGAGCGCGGTTGGTGGAAGTTGGTGAGAATGGCGTCTACACTTCGAATGCGATAACCTGGCTTGATCATTAAGCTGGTTTTGGTCAAAAATTGATCGGATTGTTCGTCTTTGAGCTGCTCGAGCACTGCTTGAATGGCGTCTGGGAAAGGGACATCTTGGGGCAAGGTGTAGGCCTCCCATTGTTGCAGTTCGATATCTTTGAGTGTGAGTTTTGGATTTTCGATGAGCTTCACTCCCATCCAATAAATACTTTCCAAAGAGCGCAAAGAGGTTGTGCCTACTGCAATGCGGGTTTGTTGTTTATCTTCAAGCAGTTTCAATAATAGACTGCTCTTGACTTCGAGGTATTCAGCATGCATGTCGTGCTGTTCGGCAGTGGCAGTTTTGACCGGCTTGAATGTTCCGGCGCCAACGTGAAGGGTAAGTGTGGTTGGCAAAATGTTTTTAGAGCGAAGTTGCTCGAAAAGTTCCTCGGTAAGGTGAAGGCCAGCGGTTGGTGCCGCTACAGAGCCCTCCTCTTTTGCATAAACAGTCTGGTAATTGGTTTTATCACTCTCTTCAGTTTCGCGATTTAAATAAGGCGGCAATGGAATTTTACCAACGATATGCAAGATTTCAGCAAAAGTAAGTTCAGGTGCTGTCCAGGAAAAACGAATTTTAAATCCGGCATCAGCGCGCTGAATTTGCTCAGCTGTTAAAGTATGTTTTTCGCCTTCAGTCTCAAACTCAAGCTCAATTGGGCCCGCTTTCCATTTCTTGACACCACCAATCTGGCACCACCAATTGACACTTGCTTTTTGTTGCATAGCGCTACTGACATCGCCATAAACGGCATCGTGCTCTAGGCAAAATACTTCCACTTTTCCCCCAGTGTGTTTCTGAAAAATAAGCCGCGCTTCAATGACTTTGCTGTCATTGAGTATCAACATTGAATTGGTCGGGAGGTGCTCAGGCAATTGAAAATAAACAGTACTCTCTATTTGACCTTCTTTGTAGATCAGTAAACGGCTGCTATGCCTCGGCGATACAGGAAACTTTGCAATGCGCTCTTCGGGCAAAGCATAATCAAAATCATCAATGAGAGTGGATGTCATAGGGCAAATTTCGCCGACAAAAATACAAAACTATTCAGGCATTTATAATCCTTTCAATAAGCTATCGTATAAGTCATTGAAAGACATACCACTTGCAGTTTTTTGTTTAGATAAACGCTTGAATTCAACAAGAGCCCATAAGATGAATTCCATCAAAAACGGAATGTCTTGTTCGGCGACATGCGGCTGATAACGCGCAATTAGTGCTTTCAGCGGTTCAATGGCATTTAGTGTGCGCAAGTAAGTTGGCTCGTCGGCTTCATCCTGGAGTTCGAGGGCTTCAGCTTGGTTAAACCATGCTACAACCCCGTCATAAGGTGTTTCTTGGTCAGCTTTTTGCAACTTCTCAATTTTAGGAAAGTAGTTCAAAAAAAGCGTTTTCGTGGCTTCTGAAATAAGGTGATTGGCGACAAACGAAGAACCTTCTTGCTCGCCTTCATACACCAACTCAACTTTTCCAGTAATCGAAGGAATCATACCCATGAGGTCACTGAAGCGCACAGTAGTGCCGTGTTCATTATTGAGCAAAGCCCTACGCTCAGCAGTACTAATTAGGTTTTCATAGGCGGTGATGCTCATACGCGCGCTCACGCCACTTTTGGCATCGATGTATTCACTGTTGCGCGCTTCAAAAGCAATTTGCTCCAAGATATCTTTAGCCAACTCAGGCACGTGCACCTCACAGATGCGCGTATCTAGTTTTTGGGCTTCTTGAGCCGTGATTTGCTTGGCGGTATTGACGTCAGCGGCATAATGCGTTAAAATCTGAGACCCAATGCGGTCCTTGAGTGGCG
>JBILTD010000065.1:0-9106 GCA_044371695.1 Crocinitomicaceae bacterium
CAGAAGGCGACGTACAGTAAGAACCACCTCCGGTTAGTGTACCAATGATGTTACCGTTGTTGTCAAAAAGTGGTGAACCAGATGAGCCTCCTTCTGTAACACCGTGGCCATTGCTATTTGCTGTCCAGACGATTCGCCAGTGCGAGCCAGTTGCGCTTCCCCATTGGGTAGAGACAGTGGTGCCTGTAAACGTAGAGATCTTTTTGATGTCACCAGCAGGGTGGTGGATACTTACACCTCCTGTTGTTGCAGCCGTGTTGGCATTCCAGCCATTCCAATAGGCATTGAAGTTGGCTGACTTCAGGTTATTAATTACCGTAGTTTCATTGTTGTTGTTACCGAGTTTCACAAGTAAGAAATCAGAACCTGTGTTACCACCACCATCATTTGCATCGGCAATTCGTAGACAACCTGTAATAAAATAGTTGGCTAACGTTCCGACAGTTGATGGGTTTGTACACGTTGGCGCTTCATAGCGGAAATAAAATTTCCATTGATTCATGTTGGCTGTAGTAGAAGCAACACCGCAGTGTAAGGCAGTTAAAAAATAGGGTTTGCAATCTTGAGCAGTATTATTAACCAAAGAACCCGAACACCAACCTGCTTGGTTGCCTTCCACCACATAAATACGTGCAACTCCGCGTTTTTCGTCTTGCCAAGCGTCACCAACAGGGCTACAATTGACATTGACTTCACATGGATCCGACTCATTGATTTTCTCAGCAGAACCGTATCCGGTTGAACGGTAGTTATACATTACACGGTCAATTAAAATTTCAGAAGGTGTGGTGTAAGCTGGCTCAGTTAGGGTTAAGATATGCGCAGAACCAGCACAAAGCGCAGCATTTGCCATTCCGTGCGTTTCTACATCTTTACTTGTTAAAACCGGATGAACATCTTGCCCTTGAAGGTTTTGAATGCGTAGGGTTGAACCACCGTGCAAATAGAATTTTTCAAAAAGGTAGCTCAGTGCTTCGGCGCCTTGTGTTTTGACAATCACTTGCCATTGGCGAGAGCCGTTAGGAAGTGTAGTCCAGATTCCGGCATTAGTTGTATTGAGCATACTTGGTAGTGCAACCCCAATGCGGTAAAGCACGCCTTGTTTCTCTCTGAGTTCGTCTTCAAGTGCAATTTGATTGAGGTCAGGTGCTGTTAATTGAAGTGCAGGCACATTTTTGCCAATTTCAAAACGGGCAACGCTTGGTAAATTGCTTTGGGCCCAAACACCCAAATGCAAACTCAAGATGAGTAAGGAGTAGCGTAGAAATTTGTTCATAGTTTGAGGAGTTTATTGTAATTTCAACCAAAAATAACACTTTCAGCGCAACTTTCCATGCATAGAATTTGTATTGTTGAAGACGAACAGAGCTTAAGAGACATGATTGGCCTCAATCTAGAATTAGAGGGCTATAGTGTCTTGGCTCTTGCTGATGGCCAAGCAGCTCAAACGCTTTTTCAGAAGCCTTTTCATTTTGACCTCATCATTTTGGATGTGATGTTGCCGCATGTTTCAGGTTTTGATCTCTGTCGCACCATCAGGCAACACAGTTCTGTGCCCGTATTATTTCTCTCAGCAAAAGGCACCACAGCAGATCGGGTTGCGGGGCTAAAACTGGGCGCCAATGATTATTTGGTCAAACCCTTTGATTTAGAAGAGTTGCTTTTAAAAGTTCAGATTTTACTCAATGGCTCGGTACAGCAAGAAACGTCAGAGCTACTGAAAATCAACAATAAAGCAGTAGATTTTTCTACTTTCGAAGTACGAGATGCGCAGCAAAAAATCTTGCATACGTTTACCAAACGCGAGGTTCAACTCCTTGAGTTATTTCATGAAAAGGAAGGAAAGGTTGTTTCTCGACAAGAAATCTTGGATCGTCTGTGGGGGGCTGAGCAAATTCCAACGGCGCGCACCATTGATAACTATATTCTGGCGTTCAGAAAATTATTTGAACAAGACCCTAAGAATCCGGTGCATTTTCATTCAATTCGGGGGGTAGGTTATAAGTTCACTAAAAATGCCTGAGCTGGCATTCAAATGGATTTCGCTAGCTAACTGAAACTCCTTGCTTTTTATCTTTGAATAGTAGCATAAACAGTACAGCTACCACTAGCGCGTATCCGGCAAAAAGTAACCATGCTCCGTGCCAATTGGTACTTTCATCTGAATTGATGAAATAGGTGCCAATGAGCGCACTACTTGCAACCGTTCCGATATAAGCGCCAATACCGTTTGTCATCATGATAAACAAGCCCTGCGCACTTGATCTGATGTGGCTTTCTGTGTTGGCTTCCACGAACATAGAACCTGATATGAGAAAGAAGTCAAAGGCCATTCCGTAAACGATACAACTCAAGACAATTAATGGAAGCCCGAAACTGCTGTCGCCATAGGCAAAGAAGCCGTAGCGCAATACCCAAGCAAATAGGGCAAAAAGCATGACGTTTTTAATGCCGAATCTTTTCAAGAAGAAAGGAATAGTTAGGATAAAAATTGTTTCGGATACTTGTGAAATGGAGTAAATTATCGTTGAATATTTCTCTACTAGAGTCCCTTCCGGAAAGCTGCTCAAATAAGCGTCTCCGTACATATTTGATAGTTGTAAGGCCGCTCCTAAAAGAATGGAAAAGATGAAAAAGAGGGCCATGCGGTAATCTAGAAAAAGCTTGAAGGCATTGAGGCCAAGTTGGGAGAAAAGATTGGTTTTTTCATGTGTTTTACCTTGAGGCATGCAAGCCGGTAAAGTAAAAGCATAAACGCCTAAAGCAATGGCACCCACTGCAGCTATGTAAAATTGCATCGCATTAGCTTTGCTTCCAGAAAGGTTCGTGAGCCACATCGCGGCAATAAAACCAATAGTTCCCCAAACACGAATTGGCGGAAAGTCTTTTTGCACATCGAGATGATTCATCTTTAAAATGCGATAAGACACCGAATTTGAAAGCGAAATAGAAGGCATATAGGCCAGCATGCCACCAAATACGATCCAGTAGAGGAGTTCGTATTCTTCAATTTTCGCTAAAGTTGGAAAGCTTGTTTGTAGCGCAGCAATATTCGGAATCAGGAGCATGAAAGCGCCGTAAACTAAATGTAAAATACCATAGAGTCTTTCGGCGCGCAGCCATTTGTCGGCAATAATTCCGACCAATGAGGGCATCAGGATAGAAGATAGCGCAAGCGTTGAAAAAATGGCCCCAAACTGCGGGAAGGTCCAACCTTTTCCTTCAGTGCAATAGGTACCTATAGTGGTGAGCCATGCTCCCCAAACAAAAAATTGAAAAAAACTAAGGACGGTTAGTCTGGTTTTAACTGCGGCGATTGAGTTCATCACGGATTTTAGAGGCTAATTCATAATCTTCGTTGTCCAGGGCCTCCTTGAGTTGTTGTTCTAGCTCTTCTGTAGCATAGATATCCCACTCATTGGGTGCATTGGCATCTTCTTCAAAGATATCATTTTCCTCTTCAAAACCATAAGCTTCTTCTAAAGCGCTTTGAGGTGTACCACTCACTTCATCGAGAATGCTGTTCAGTGTGAGCATAGGCGCCTTGAACCTAACCGCAATAGCAATAGCATCTGAAGTGCGTGAATCGAGTTCGGTAATTTTGCCGTCCTGTTCACAAACCAACTTAGAATAAAATACGCCATCTCGGAAGCGATAAATCAGGATTTCTTTGACTGTAACACCAAAAGAAACCGCAAATGCCTTGAATAAATCGTGGGTAAGGGGCCTTGATGGCACCATATTTTCAAGCTCCACGGCAATGGCTTGTGCTTCAAACCCACCAATTACGATGGGTAATTTGCGTTCACCATCCTTTTCTTTTAGTGTAAGAACATACGAGCCAGATTGTGTTTGGCTGTAGGCAATACCCGAAATTTCGAGGCTAATTTTTTGCATCGGGCGTTTTTTAGTGGCGCTCCAACTTAGTGTTGGGCTGCCTTGAATTTTTTAACAGCTTCAGTAAATCTTGGCAAGATTTCAAAGGCGTCACCAACAATTCCGTAGTCGGCGGCCTTGAAGAACGGCGCCTCGGCATCGGTATTGATCACAACGATGACTTTAGAACCATTGACACCCGCTAAGTGTTGGATTGCACCAGAAATTCCGGCAGCGATATACAAGTTAGGGCGAATAGCTACACCTGTTTGACCCACGTGTTCGTGGTGAGGGCGCCATCCGATATCGGCTACTGGGCGTGAACATGCAGTTGCAGCGCCTAGTGCGTTAGCAAGATCTTCTACGATTCCCCAGTTTTCAGGGCCTTTTAAGCCACGGCCTGCAGAAACTACTAATTCGGCTTCAGGTAATGGAATAGCTCCTTCAGGTTTTTTAGTAGCGAGTACTTTGATGGCACTAGCACCTGCTTGGGCGCTAAATGCTTCAACCGAGCAAGAGGTAGTGTTGTTTTCTGGCTGAATGCTGTTTGGTAACAAAGAAATGATGCGTTGTGCAGATTTCACCTGAACATAACCAAAAGCTTTTCCAGAGAATACATTGACTTTGATATTGCCATTGGCCTCAGGAAGTGCTACTGCACCTGCAACCAAGCCCGCTTTGAGGCGTACAGAAAGGCGTGGTGCCACTGCTTTTCCGATGAGGTCGTGAGAAAAGATAATGGTTTGGGCACCCACTTTTTGAGCGGCTGCTGCAACAAGCTGAACCAGTTGTGCGTGGTCTTGGCCATCTAGGCTGTTGTCTTGAAGTACAACTGAAGCACCGTAGTTGCCGAGCGCAGCAAGTGTTGCTGAATCAGCAGCACCGTTGGTTACTACAGCGACATCGCCACCTAATTTTTTTGCGTAGGTAACAGTTTCTAAAGCTGCTTTAGATAAACCGTTGGCTGAATTGATATATACAAGATTCATAGGGCAGAACTTAGATGACTTTTGCTTCGTTGTGGAGTAAAGTAACGAGCTCGTCGAGGTTATTTGGATCGATGAGTTTAACAGATGATTTGGCAGCTGGCATACTGTAGTTTGCGTAGCTAGTGAGGGTGTCGATAGCAGCTGGTGCAACAACGTTGAGCGGCTTGGTGCGTGCTGCCATGATGCCGCGCATGTTTGGAATGCGCTGCTCAGCCATGCCTTTGGCACAACTAATTACAACAGGTGTAGCTGTTTCAACTTCTTGAACACCGCCCACGATTTCGCGCTCGCACTTGACAGTTGAGCCGTTGACATCGAGTTTGGTAGCAATTGAAATGTATGGCAACTCAAGTGCTTCGGCAATCATGCCCGCTACTTGTGAGCCGTTGTAGTCAATGGTTTCTTTTCCGGTAAGGATGAGGTCAAAGCCTTTGCCTTTGGCATATTCGGCAATTTGCATAGCTGTATAGTAGGCATCTTGGGCTGTTGCATCGATACGAACTGCGTCGTCGGCACCAATGGCTAAGGCCTTACGGATGACAGCGTCATCTGAAGCGCTTCCGACCGTAATAATCGTGACATTTCCACCTTGTGCTTCTTTGAGCTCAAGCGCACGCACGAGGGCGTACCATTCGTCATAGGGGTTGACAATATATTGAACGCCGTTTTCGTCAAATTGGGTATCACCATTTGTGAAGGCAATTTTAGACGTGGTGTCTGGCGCTTTAGAAATACAAACAAGGATGTTCATGAGTGTTGATTTAATGCGGTGCAAAGTTAAGTAAAATTGCAAAAAGGATACTTGAAAAGAAAGTCAATAATGCGACTTTTTTCAGCTCGGGGTCCAGAGCGGCGGGCTCTGTATTTTGCACTACTTTTTGCAAGTGTAGGGCAAAACCGATAGAAGGCAATAAAGCCAAGAACAACCAATAGTTCATGGCACTAATTGCAAGTAGATAAACGGTAAAAAACCAAGTGGCCATCCCAAAACTGATCAAAAAGACATGATAAAATTTGGCCTTCTGAAAACCTAACTTAACCACCATGGTGCGTTTTTGCATTTTTGCATCGTTATGAATGTCGCGCAAATTATTGAGATTCAAAACAGCTGTACTCCAGAGCCCAATACTAATGGCCGGAAACAAAACGATCCATTCAAAATCTTCGCCGTAAAGCATGAAAACACCAATAACACTCACAAGGCCAAAAAATACCAAAACCATGATGTCACCTAAACCGCGGTAACCATAAGCGTTCTTGCCAACCGTATATGTAATGGCTGCTGCAATACAAGCAAGCGCTAAAACTATATAAAAGTAAATGGCATTGGTAGAAAGATGCGGCACGCTTGTGTAGATGAGGGCGAGTGCACTCAGTAAAGAAATGAGGCCAACCACCCACATGCCTACTTTCATTTGGCCTGCACTGAGCTGTCCGCTCTGAATGGCGCGCGCTGGGCCCACACGTTCGGCATTATCTGTTCCTTTTTGGCTGTCGCCGAGGTCATTGGCAAAATTAGATAGTACCTGAAAACCTGTCGTTGTCAAGAGGGCCAAACCAAAAATGGCTCCGTCAAACGCACCGAGCACTGCGGCTAAACCAGTGCCAACAATTATTCCTGAAAGTGAAAGCGGAAGCGTTCTTAAGCGCGCCGCGTGTAACCATGCTTTGATCATTTTTTAAATATTGGGACCGTGCTGCAGGGCTCACCATACATCAGGCTTTTGACATGAGGTTGCAATAACCTCACTAAATAAGACATCGCAAAGGCAGGGTCTTGAATATCTGCGCAGCCTTTAATAATAATGCGTTGGTCTTGCATTTGTTCGAGGTCTATAGAACAAATTTCTTCTTGGATAAGCGCCTTAGCGAGTTCCAATTCTGAACCAATCTGGCTATACACATTTTCTTTTTGCAAGGCCGAACTCACGAGCATAAAGGCCCAGGTTGGGATAATGGCGTCAGAGCTACAATAAATATAGACAGCTTTGCCTTGGTATTGCGCCCAATTGTGCTCTTTGATCCAGGCGCGGAAGTCTTTTTCTTTCAAGACCAAACCTTGCCAAAGTTGTGGTGCGAGGTCAAGGCCAACAAGAGCCATTTTGGGCTTGTAGTCGGCGAGGTCTAATTGAATCAGGCCACTTTCTTTGACTTTATTTTTGATGCTATCCACGCCCTAAAATTACTCGTTCTTTTTGTATTGATAAACAATAATTGGGGGCTTTTGGTTTTCAACGGTCTGAAATTGTTCAGGCTGTTTTTGTGCTGCTGCATGCAGCAAAGCTTCTTGCGCCGATCTTATTTCTTGCAACCTTCTTTCTGCTTCTTGCTCCGCTTCAATTGCCCTGCGGAGGTCACCTTCGAAATCGGGCGGTTCTATACCGAGTTCTTTTTCAATTTCATACTGATATTTTGGGCGTTGTGGCCCCTGTCTGCGGTATATAAAAGCCAGAATAACCCCCACAATTAAACCCGAAAGGTGGCCCTGCCATGACACTCGTGGTTGAGTTGGGAAGACGCCCCAAATTAAAGAGCCATATAAAAACACAATAAACAAAGACAATGCTTGCAAAGGCAAATATTTTCGCAGCACACCAGAGGTAAAAAGAAAACCCGCCAGTGCATAAATAACACCACTCATACCTATATGAATGGCACCGTTGCTACCGCCAATAAACCACAACAAAACACCCGTAAACAACCAACTCAAAAGAAAAACGCGCCACGCCACTTTTCTGTATGAATAGAACAGCAGCGTCAGTAGTAAATAAGTAGGCATGCTGTTATTCAAGATATGCTTGATGTCTTGCGAAGCATGGATCCAGGGCATAAAAAGGATGCCGCGAAGCCCGCTCATGTGCTGTGCATTAAGCCCGTAGCGCTGAAAGTCCGTGACAAAAAGCGCGTCAGCCCAAAAAGCTAACCACATGAGCAGCACTACCAAAAAAGCAGGCAGCATGGCCGGCTTCAGACTTTTCTCAAACGCAGGGTCGTGTCGCATGCAGCACCTTAGACAAGGATAGTGCCATATGCGTTTTGCTGACAGGATGGCATGAAGTAGATAAATTTAAATTTGAAGTGTAAGCTTTAATTGACCTCCAAGGCCCACTTGAATAATTTTCATGAGTGTTGAAAGCCTTATGTCTGAAGCGTCGTTTTCAATGCGTGAAATGTAAGATTTATTTGTTCCGCACTTTTGTGCTAATTCTTCTTGTGTGAGGCCTTGTTTTTTTCTCGCTTCTTCAATAAGCACACCAATTTTAAATGCCTCGAATTGTTGTTCCCAAAGTTCTCTTTTCGGCGAACCTTTCTTTCCATACTTACTATCCAGGAGCTGGTCAAAAGTTTGAATGTCATTATTATTTTTCATTGAAATATTCCTCCATTATTTGAATAGCCTTGTTAATTTGTATCACTGGGGTTTTTCTTGACTTTTTTTGAAAAGCGTTTCCTAAAACAATTAGCCTGTCTTTATCAAAAAAACAAAATATTCTGAAAATATTTCCATCCATCTCGACTCTAATTTCATAAAGACCTTTACTCCCTTCGATATGTGCAAAATATTTTTGTGGAATCCGGGGTAAATCTTGAATTAATCCAAGTGTCCAATCTATTTTTTCTTGTACACGATCTGTTTGAAGAGCGTAAAAGTCTAAGAAATAGGTTTGATAAAAAATTACTTTTCTTTCTGTTTTCAAAGTTAACTAAATAGACAACATTTTGCAAATGTTTGATTAAAAAAAATTAGTAAACAAAACTAATTTCTTGCTTGCAAAAGGCTTTCAGTAAATCAACGGAGTAAATCAAAAACTTTTTTACATCACCCGAAACATCCCCAAAATACTCCCCGTATCTTGTGAAATGTAGGCGCTGCTTTCGAAAGGAAACTCGAGACTCATGAAGCCACAGGTTTTGAGCAGGTGAGGAGGTTGCGCTAAATTCATGGCCAGTTCACTGAGGCCTTCGTTGTGCCCAACCACGAGTATTTCATGTGGGCTGTTCTGCGCACAAATCGATTTTAAGATTTCTTCTTTTTCTGCCAAATAAAGTTCGTCAAGGTATTGAATATCGGCGTTTGAGCACAAACCTTTCATCTCCGCCAAAGTTTGCCGCGTTCTAGTGGCGCTAGAGCACAAAATGGTTTTGGGTGCAATGGGGTTGTCAGCCAAGAAAAGTTTTAATTCTTGAATTTGTTCATAGCCGCGTGGTAATAATTCACGGTCGAAGTCTTTACCGGTGGG
>JBILTD010000223.1:0-2837 GCA_044371695.1 Crocinitomicaceae bacterium
CGAAGAGGAAGCGCGCAAATTGCAAAAGAAAATCATGAAAGATCAATTTGATCTCAATGATTTCTTGGCGCAATTGCAGCAAATCAAAAAAATGGGTAACGTCAAAGACCTCATGGGCATGATTCCAGGGATGGGCAAAGCCATGAAAGATGTCGATATTCCAGACGACGCATTCAAAGGGATTGAAGCCATCATTTTATCCATGACCCCAAAAGAAAGAGCCAACCCGGGCTTGCTCAATCCTTCCAGAAAGTCCAGAATTGCCAAAGGAAGTGGCACAGACATTCAAGAAATCAATAAATTGCTCAAGCAGTTTGAAGAAATGCGCAAAATGATGAAGCTCATGAGCAACCCTAGAAACATGATGGGGATGATGAGCAAATTGAAAGGAATGGGCGGAATGCCTGGCATGTAAGCATGGAAGACCAAGGCCCTTCTTCTTGGTATGAAACCAAACCTCAGCTCGAAAAAGTAAAAGTTGAAGGGAATTGGGGCTTGACAGCCTTTTCAGTTGTTGTTTTTGTACTGAGTTTTCTCTACGTTTTTTCTGATCAACTCGATTTCGTTTTCTATTTAGTGTCGGTCTTGTTTATTCACGAGCTAGGTCATTACTTACTCATGAAGCGCTACAAGTACCAAGATTTGCGCATGCTTTTCATTCCATTAATGGGTGCTTTTGTACAAGGCTCGAAACTCAATTATTCTCAAAAAGAAAGTTTTTTAGTCATAGCTGCGGGGCCTTTTCCTGGGGTGTTTTTAGGTCTTCTTTGTTTGCATTTTTCAGTCGAATATCAACTATCTTGGCTTTTAGAACTGTCCTTTTTGTTTTTGTTTCTAAACGTGATCAATCTGTTCCCAATAGACCCGCTAGACGGAGGGCAACTTTTTAAATTATTTGTCAAGCGCAAACGCGATTTCTTTCTTTTGATTTTTTCTTTGTTGTCGTCCTTGCTCATGATGACGGTAGGTTACTTCATAGAAAGTTGGATACTCTTTGCTTTTGGCTTACTGATGTCTTTCAAAGTCAGGGGTTTTCAGCGCAACTATGAATTGCGCAAGTACCTAGACCAAATGCAGCTCAATTACGAACTCAATTACGAAGACCTCTCAGACTACGATTACCACCAACTTAAGAATGCCATATTGGACAGACAGCCACGTTTGGCGCAATTGGTTCAAATACAGGGTGCCGATGCAGCAGAACTTGTGGCTGCGCATGTCAATGCGGTCTTGTTAGCACCTTTAAAACGAGATGCTTCAACTTGGTTCAAAGCAATAATCATTGTAGCTTGGTTACTTTCTATCTTGTTACCCGTCTATTTGTTGTTGGGGCCAACCTATGACTTCACTTGGTATTTTGAAAAACTTTAGATCCATTTTTTTGCTTTTAATTGTGCTTTTGAGCTTTCAAACAGCGCTACATGCACAGTGCGACCAAGTTTTTATTTCGGGTAAAGTCCTAGATACACTCCGTGAGCAAAATTTCTTCAACCTGATGGTCGTCAATAAATCAACAGGTAGAGGTGTTTTTGGGCAGCCCAATGGTCATTTCTCCGTATATGCAAGGCCAGGTGACCGCATTGCGTTATCTACAAAGGGTTATCCGGTGTATGAATTTATTGCCAAGCCCGATGAAAATTGTCAGTGCAGGGTAGAGGCCTATATAGAGCGTTTGCCACAAGAAGTGCAAGAAATAGTAGTTAGGCCGCTCAAAACCCTCGAAGAAATCAAAGAAGAACGCGAGGCTTTAGCACTGCGTGAAACCAGAACAGTTACAGGTGTTAATGTATTGCAAAGCCCAATAACAGCCTTGTATCAGGCCTTTTCGAAAAAAGAACAAAACAAGCGTTGGATTGCTGAGCAACAATACAAAGACGACCAAAGAAAAATCGTTAAAGAACTCTTGAGACTTTATGTGGCCTTTGACATCATTGAACTTTCTGAAGCAGACTTTGACGAATTCATTACCTTCTTAAACCTCGACGAACAATTCATCAAAACAGCCTCCGAAATGGAGCTCATCTTGTTTATCAAGGATAAATACGAGCACTTCAAGCGCATGAATCGATAGCCGTGCTGCATCAAGTATTTATGAAATCGATTTGATTTCCAACATGATTTTAAGCGCTAAGGCGTTAGCTGCACTTTCATCTTTTGACTCTGCGTAAATACGAATAATGGGCTCAGTATTACTCTTTCTGAGGTGCACCCATTCTTTGTCGATGTAAATTTTAACGCCATCGGTGGTGTCTACTTCATGTGCTGCATAATTTGCTGCCATTTTTGCTAAAACGGCATCGACATCTGTAGTAGGGTCGAGGTCAATTTTATTTTTGGAAATGACATAATTAGGGTAGCTTGCCCTGAGTGCAGTCATGCTCATTTTTTGGTGCGCTAAATGGCTCAAAAACAAGGCAATGCCTACTAATGAGTCACGGCCATAATGTAGTTCAGGGTAAATGATACCGCCATTGCCCTCGCCGCCAATGACAGCTCCAATAGCTTTCATTTTTTCAACCACATTCACCTCGCCTACAGCTGCTGCTTCATAGCGCAAAGAGCGGGCTTCAGTGATGTCGCGAAGTGCTCTGGTTGAAGACAAATTGGAAACCGTTGGGCCCGGAGTGTGCTTGAGCACGTAATCGGCAACGGCAACTAATGTGTATTCTTCACCAAACATGCTGCCATCTTCACAAACCAAGGCCAGACGGTCAACATCTGGGTCTACTGTGATGCCCAAATGAGCCTGATTGGCTTTTACTTTGGCAGATAATTCTGTGAGGTGTTCAGGGAGCGGTTCCGGGTTGTGCGGAAAGTGTCCAGTTGGTTCACAGTAT
>JBILTD010000262.1:0-2831 GCA_044371695.1 Crocinitomicaceae bacterium
GTAAGTTGTAGCTCTTGATGATGTCCGGATTCGAGAACACCGGCAAGAACAAATCATTGAGGTTGTCGCCATCGATCGTGATGGTGTTTGGTATGTATACATTCAACAACTCAATGAGGCTAAAGACTGCCGTTGCTGTGTCCGTACAACCATTGGTGTCGGTAACTGTCAAGGTTACTTCGTAGTCTGCCGGCTGTTGGTCTGGATAGTAGTGTACTGGGTTCTCAATAGTGCTGTTCGGGCTGCCGTCTCCGAAAGTCCAGAACGTACTGATGACACTACCCAATGAAGTATTGGTCAGTTCCAAGAGACCTGTGAAGTAATCAATAGATCCTGTGCTTGCTGTGAAGCTCGCTTGTGGGCCTGGCACTACACATACCAAGCTGTCCATCGTGATGGTGTCAGCACAGCCAATCGCGTTGTAGACCGTTAGGGTAACGCTGTAGCAACCCGGTAGTGTGAGCGTTGTATTGGCGTTTTGTGTCGTTTGTGTGATTGTGTTGCCGAAGTCCCAGGTGCTGTTGGTGTATGGTCCTGTACTGAGGTTCGTGAACGTGACATCGAGTGGAATACAACCAAAAGTGCTGCTCGGTACGAAGTTCGCAACAATAGGTGCTGGCTCGGTTACTGTAAAGCTCAATGGCTCTTCACAACCTTGGGCATCTGTGACTAGTACACTGTAGGTGCCCGGAGTCAAGGAATCAAGGTAGTTAACCGTATCTCCGGTGTTCCAAAGTATGTCATAGACCGGTTGGCCGCCTGTGATGCTTAACAAGAGTGTCGCATCGTTATAGCCATGGCAGCTCACGTTGTTTTGTGTTGGTGTAACCACCATTGGGTTCACTGGGTTGTTCACCGTAATCGTTGTGGTTAATATACAGCCTAAAGTATCAGTAACCGTTAAGGTATAAGGGCCTGACTCCAAGCTGTCGATGTCTGGGGTCGTAGGACCGTTGCTCCAGCTGTATTGGTAGCCTGGCGTGCCGCCTTGTACGGTTACATCAATAGCCCCCGTTGGGTCGTTTAAACAAATTAGGTCTGTCACCACTGAGCTCACCGTTATTGGTGCCTGTGGTTGGGTAAGTAGTACACTTAAGCTTTCGTTACAACCCAAACTGTCTGTTACTAATACCGTGTAAGTACCGATTGGTAAGCCGCTCACTGTAGCTGTCGTCAGGGCGTTGTTCCAAAGGTAGGTATACGGCGCGGTGCCACCTACAGCACTAATGCTGATGCTGCCATTCGAGCCACCAAAACAACTCACATTCGTGTGTACTTCACTTAAGCTCAAGGCAGCCAATGGTTGTGTCAAGGTCGTTTGCGTAGTAGCCGTGCAACCATTCGTGTCAGTGACCAATACGTTGTAAGTACCGATTGGTAAGTTTTGGATATCTTGGGTACTCGCTGTATAGCCATTCGGGCCACTCCAAGCATAGCTATATGGTGAAGTGCCACCTGCAGGTGTCAGGTTAATAGAACCTGTAGAGTCAGCATAACAGTTGATGTTCTGTTGGGTCAAGCTCAAAGTCAATGGAGCCAATGGCTGCGTGACCGTAAAGCTATTGGTCACCACACAGTTGTTAGAGTCTGTAATTGTTAAGGTATAGGTGCCCGGTAACAAGCCACTTAAATCCTCTGATGGTGCACCTGTGTTCCATTGGAAAACATACGGCGCAACACCACCTGTAGTGCTGACGTTGATAGCACCATCGCTTAAACCATAACAGCTGATATTGCTAATGACAGCATTCGGTGAAATCAAAGCAGGTGAGTCTACAAGTATGCTATCTGAAGTAACACAGCCGTTCGCATCCGTTACAAATAACTCGTACCAGCCCGCTCCAATGCCAAATAAATCTTCAGTGTTGCCCGCTAAACTACCATTCGGAGCCAACCAAAAATATTGGTACGGCAAGGCACCTCCCACTACACTCGCGTTAATCCAGCCCGTTGTGGCTCCGTAACATAAAATGTCGTTCACGGTAGAAGAAATAACCGCTTGTGTTGCTGGCTGTGTCAACACATAAGTTTGTGTGACCGAACAACCATTGAAGTCGGTGATGGTAAGTGTATAACCACCGGCCGCTAAGTTGAAAATATCTTGCGTAGTTGCAGTGAAACCTGCCGGCCCGCTCCAAACATAATTGTAAGGTGTCGCTCCACCAGTAACTGTTATATCTATGGATCCAGTTGACTGATCAAAACAAGTTAAGTCCTGTTCCACTGCAGAAATATTAATTGCCGCACTTGGCCCTGTAATTGTAATGCTTGTCGTTACCTGACATCCGTTTGCATCAGTAACCTGCACAGTATAAACACCTGCAAGTAGGCCTTGTAAATCTTGAGTAAAGGCGCCATTGTTCCAGTTGTAACTGTAAGGTGCAACGCCACCAGTGACACTTAAATCTACTGAACCGGTTGTCCCTCCAAAACAAGAAACGTTTGTACCGGTAATTTGCAATACTATAGGGCTTGCAATTTGGTTGATGACAAATGTGTCCGTTGCAAAACAACCATTGGTATCATAAACTTGAACACTATAAGAACCTGGGTTCACACCAACTAAATCTTGTGTTGTTTGTGTGTTATTCCATACATAACTAAAGCCTGGAGTCCCTCCTGTAATTGTAAGATCAATATTCCCACTTTGCGCACCAAAACAACCAATACCGGTTACCGCACCGTTAATAGTAAGCGGTGCTGCTGGTTGGCTAACAGCCGCCACAAACGTGAGTGTACAACCTAAAGAGTCTGTAATGACAACCGTGCTGTTTCCAGCAGGTACGTTGCTGATATCTTGGGTCGTGGCGTTGGTGTTCCAGAGGTACGTG
>JBILTD010000224.1:0-2822 GCA_044371695.1 Crocinitomicaceae bacterium
ATCAATTTCTTCATTGCTCAGGGCTTGTGCAGGCATAGCTGTCGCACTAAAACCAGAGATTTCTTTTGCCAAGGCACTCTTTCCGGAACTGATCAGTTCTGTAGAATTTTGCACCCATTTGTAAAGGTTCTCCCCTTCGCCAGCATCAGTCCATTTTTGTTTCACACCTTGTAATTTTGGTCCAGTTGAGTTCTTATCAACCATATGACAAGTATTGCAGCGTGATTTAAAAAGACCTGCGCCGTCAATAGCCCATAAATTTAATGTGCTTGCACTTAAAATTAAGGCGAGAAAAAGAATGTGACTTTGCTTTTTCATAGGTGTTTATTTTTGATGTTTGTATCTTCTGTTTCAAATTCGAGTGGTAAGGCACTCATTTCATTCACTCTTGATTTAGTCATTTTCCAGACATAAAGCAAAACGATCGCAAAGAAGAGTGTAAAAAGTACCAACGAGAAAAGTGGATAAATCTCGATGCCTAACATGCTTGTGAGGTTGTGTTTGATAAAGCGAAGCATCTTGACTATTTTTTAGTTTTTACAGTGATATCTACCCCAAGGCGCTGTAGATATGCGATTACTGCTGTGATTTCTTTTTGCTCGATATCTCGAACAAGGCTTGCCTGATTCACGCCTGCCAATGCTTGTTTTGGCGTCGTTTTCACGATATCTAGTGCAATTTCATGTGCTTGTTTTTTAAGGTCAGCAACAGCTTTTTGATCATACCCTTTTGCATATGGAACACCTAGTGTTTGCATCGCTCTGATTTTCTTGGCTGTTAAGCTGAGATCAAGATTATCTTCACGTAACCAAGTATAGGCCGGCATAATTGAACCTGGTGAGACATCTTTTGGAGCCATTAAATGTTCGTAATGCCAAAAATTAGATTTGCGAATTTTGGTATTGCCACCTTCTCGCGCTAAATCAGGACCTGTTCTTTTCGAGCCCCATTGGAAGGGATGGTCATAGACAAATTCGCCAGATTTTGAGTACTCACCATATCGCGCTGTTTCAAAGCGAAGTGGTCTAACTAATTGAGAATGACAATTGTAACAACCTTCTCTTACGTAGATATCACGACCTTCTAATTCTAGCGGGGAATAAGGTTTTACACACGCAATTTTTGGAACATTAGATTCTACAATCATGGTAGGAATGATTTCAACAAACCCACCGATGCCCACGACAATTAAACTTAATATCATAAATTGAACCGGTTTGCGCTCAATCACTTTGTGCCAGTATTCACCTTTTTCTTGGTGCTGTAAATCTTTAGTAACGACTGCTTCGGTTGCTTCATCGGATAAGAGTGAACCTTTTTTAGCTGTTTTCACAAGGTTATAGAACATAAGAATAGCACCACTGAGGTATAATAGACCACCGAGTGATCTCAGGAAATAGAATGGTTTAAGTTGAGTGACGGTTTTAAGAAAGTCAGCATTTTGAAGTGTTCCATCCGGGTTGAAATCTTGCCACATAAGCCCCTGCATGAATCCAGCAATATACATTGGGATTGCATAGAGGAGAATTCCCAAAGTAGCAATCCAGAAATGTTGGTTTGCCATCTTTTTTGAATAGAGTTCTGTACGGTAAAGTCTCGGAAACAACCAGTAGAGCATACCAAAAGTGAACATGCCGTTCCAACCCAAGCCACCGATATGAACGTGAGCAATGGTCCAGTCTGTAAAGTGAGAAATTACGTTTACATTTTTCAAGGATAGCATCGGACCTTCAAAGGTTGACATCCCATAAGCAGTAAGGGCAACCACCATGAATTTGAGCATGACGTCGTCTCGAACTTTGTCCCATGCGCCGCGCAAAGTGAGTAGTCCATTAAGCATACCACCCCAAGATGGCGCAATGAGCATGACAGAGAATACAACCCCTAAACTTTGCGCCCATTCGGGAAGTGAGGAATAAAGTAAATGGTGAGGTCCAGCCCAGATGTACAAGAAAATGAGCGCCCAGAAGTGAATAATAGATAATCTATAAGAGTAAACCGGTCGGTTTGCGGCTTTTGGTACGAAATAATACATCAGACCTAAGTAGGGTGTGGTTAAAAAGAAGGCCACAGCGTTGTGACCATACCACCATTGTACGAGCGCATCTTGCACACCAGCATACCAAGAGTAACTTTTTAAGAAAGAAACTGGAAGTTCAAATGAGTTGAAAATATGCAGCATGGCAACGGTAACAAACGTGGCAATGAAGAACCAAATCGCTACATACAGATGTTGAACTCGGCGCACCAAGATGGTCGCAAACATGTTCCAACCCCAAACAACCCACATAAGGGCTATAGCGATATCAATTGGCCACTCAAGCTCTGCATATTCTTTGGAAGTGGTGATTCCGAAAGGCAAGGTCAGGACCGCTGATAAAATGATCAATTGCCAGCCCCAAAAATGCAGATAGCTTAGTTTGTCGCTCCACATTCTCGTTTTCAAAAGACGCTGTAGGGAATAGTAAACGCCTGTAAAAATACCGTTTCCAACAAAGGCAAAAATGACCGCATTGGTGTGCAGCGGACGAATTCTACCGAAAGAAACCCATTTAAAACCGAGGTAATCATTGAAAAAATCTGGGAAAGCCAATTGTAGTGCTGCAATCAGCCCAACTAACATTCCTGTTACCCCCCAAATGACAGTAGCATACGCAAAATTGCGCACGATTTTGTTGTCATAACTGAACTTTTCTGCTTCCATATTTATACATCTTTAGTTGTTGGTTCGTCTTCAAAGAGAATGCGTACTGACGGCCCGTAGTCGTCATCGAATTGCCCATTTTTAGTAGCCCAGAAGAAAAATCCGAGAAAAAAAGCCG
>JBILTD010000066.1:0-8995 GCA_044371695.1 Crocinitomicaceae bacterium
CTTTTTGATTTCTGTAAATGAGGGTGAGCTTATTTTGTTGTCCTGAAAAAGTATCGAACAAAACATCAAAGCGTACATTTAAAGTATTGGTGTAGGGCAAGCCTAAGTTGGCTGGCAAATAGACTAGCGTTAAAGGTGCAGAAACAAAACACTCAATAGTGCCATTGAGTTGTGGCGAGATACCTTCTAAACTAAACTGAGTTGTGCAAAAGGCATCAAAAGCATTAGAATCTAGTGCACAACCGTATCGAATGCTTAAGTGTTGGTTGATGTACTTTTCAAGCTGAGCTCTGATTGGAGAGCTTTCATCAGATTGTTCTAGCTTTCCGATGAGTGAGCCTCTCGGGTCCAGTGCTTTTTCGAGGTCGTGGGTGGTAAAAATAACGGTGCCTTCAAAACGTTGGGCAAGTTCGTTATAAGCCACTTCTGCATATGCGAAGTAAAATTCATGGCTCCAAGCCTTATTTTGGAAGACCAACGCAAAAAGAAACAAAACGCAAATTTTTCGCATGGCTACGAAAATACAAAAAGCAACTGAAATTTGTATCAAATAAAAGTCCCGCACGAGGCGGGACTTTCAAACAAACAACAAACAATCCCTGCAAGCCCCATGTGGCTGAATGCAGGAATATTTTATTCTCCTTTAATCGCGTTGTTTGTCCGGAGAAGTGTCTTTTGAGACACCGTTTTTTTGCAGATATACCCAGCTTCCGGTAACCAAGAAATCTGCTTTGGGATCAAAATTGTTATAGCTATGTAGTTGTCTGAGCGTAATGCCCTGTTCTTTGGCAATTGAGTAAGCTGTTTGTCCTTCCTTCACTTGAACTTTCTTAACAGACTTTTGAGGAGGCTCGGTATTTGCCTGCGCAAAAGGTGCAATGAAGTTTGAAATGAAGAGTAGTAAAATCAGTCTCATGATTGCTTGAAACGGGAGCACACCTAAAATGGTTACATTGTCAGTCTTCTTTTTGTAAAAAGTAGTGCTTAACTGCTATTTTGACACGAATTCATGTAGTTATCGGAAATATTGGCGTGAATTTTTGCTTTGGATTGAGCTTTGAGCAGTTGTTTCTTGTGAAGATCTACAAGTGAACAAACTAAAAGATCAAGCATTCAAAACAAACATTTTAAACAGCAAAGTATGGAACTTAGAAACGGAGCAAATACATCGGCACCCAATCAAGATGCCAATTATCAATCATTAGAGAAATTCGCAAAAAACCTGAACGCCTTAGCTGAAGCAGGAAAACTCGATCCAGTAATAGGCCGCGACGACGAAATTAGAAGGGTTTTACAAATCCTTACCCGACGCACGAAAAACAATCCAATACTTATTGGTGAGCCGGGTGTCGGGAAAACAGCGATTGCTGAGGGTTTAGCACACCGCATTATCAATGGTGATGTACCAGAAAATTTAAAGACCAAAACCGTCTACTCATTAGATATGGGGTCTCTTATTGCCGGTGCTATGTACAAAGGTGAATTCGAAGAGCGGCTCAAATCGGTTGTTAAAGAAGTCATATCAGCGGAAGGGGAAATCATTTTATTTATAGATGAGATTCATACTTTGGTTGGTGCAGGTGGAGGCGATGGAGCCATGGATGCTGCCAATATTTTGAAGCCTGCATTGGCACGTGGTGAACTAAGAGCAGTTGGTGCAACAACCCTTAATGAGTATCAAAAATACTTTGAAAAAGATAAGGCATTGGTGCGTCGTTTCCAAACTGTTTTAGTGGACGAGCCGAGCACTGAAGATGCTATTTCTATACTTCGTGGTATCAAAGAAAAGTATGAAAATCACCATAAAGTACTCATTAAAGATGCTGCAATCATTGCTGCCGTTGAATTATCTCAACGCTATATCACAGAAAGACAATTGCCAGATAAAGCGATCGATCTCATCGACGAAGCCGCTTCAAAATTGCGCATGGAAATCAATTCAAAACCCGAAGAATTAGACGAAGTGGAACGCAAAATCATGCAGCTTGAAATTGAAAAAGCAGCCATTCTTCGAGAAAATGATGACAAACGCATGGCTGTCGTTGAAAAAGAACTAGCTGAGCTCAATGCTCAAAAAGTGACCTTGCAAACGCGTTGGCAAGCCGAAAGAGAAATCATTGACGGCCTACAGAAAACCAAAGAAGTAATTGAGTCTTTGAAATTTGAAGCCGAAGTGGCTGAACGCAATGGCGATTACGGAAAAGTAGCCGAATTGCGCTACGGAAAAATCAAGGAAGAGGAACGCAAGCTAGACGCTATGAAAATGGCTCAGGAGCAAATGGAAGGTGAACACCGCATGATCAAAGAAGAGGTCGATGTGGAGGAAATCGCCGATGTTGTTGCCAAATGGACGGGTATTCCGGTAAGTAAAATGTTAGAAAGCGAGCTCAATAAACTCTTGCGCTTGGAAGAAGAACTGCACCAGCGCGTGGTCGGGCAAGAGGAAGCCATTGTTGCACTCTCGGATGCCATTCGTAGAAGCCGTGCAGGCTTACAAGATGCCAAGCGCCCAATTGGAACTTTCATCTTTTTAGGAACCACAGGTGTCGGAAAAACCGAATTGGCAAAGGCCTTAGCGGCTTACTTGTTCAATGACGAAAACGCCCTGACGCGTATAGACATGAGTGAGTACCAAGAAAAGCATACCGTAAGCCGTTTGGTTGGCGCACCTCCTGGATACGTCGGCTACGAAGAAGGTGGTCAACTTACGGAAGCAGTCAGACGCAAGCCTTATTCAATAGTATTGCTCGACGAAATTGAAAAAGCGCATCCGGATGTCTTTAACATTCTATTGCAAGTACTAGATGATGGCAGGCTCACAGACAACAAAGGTCGCTTGGTGAATTTCAAAAACACCTTGATCATCATGACTTCAAATCTCGGTTCGTCCTTGATTCACGAGCGTTTCGAAAAAGCTAAAGAACAAGATTTCCCTGAAATTGCAGAAAGAACTAAGGTGGAGGTTTTAGATTTATTAAAGCAAAATATTCGCCCAGAGTTTCTCAATCGGATCGATGAGCAAATTTTATTCTTGCCATTGACACGCACCAATGTGGCACAAATTGTTCAGTTGCAGCTCGATGATTTAAAAGTAAAACTCAAGGAGATGGGAATTCAGTTGGTGCTTACACCCGATGCTTTTGATCACATACTCGAATTGGGTTATGATCCGTTCTTTGGTGCGCGTCCAGTGAAGCGCGTGATTCAAAAACAAGTACTCAATGAGTTGTCAAAAGCACTGCTTTCGCAAAATATAGACAAGTCCAAAAATGTAGTGATGGATATGTTTGATGGTAAGATAGTGTTCAGAAAACCCATTCACGAAAGTGAAGAGTTGCCTGTGTAATAGGTATCTATTAGAGTCTGAATTTCTTGAAAAAGGCATCCCAGTCCCAAACGAAGTTGGAAACAATTTCATCCATTCTTTTGAGGAAGAGGGGATTAGGTGCCTGCATTTTTTTGAAGTAGTCGTCTTGGTATTCGTAGAGCTCATACTTATGAAAAATGGCTTTTGACATGCCGTAAATCCAGTTTTTCGAAGGATGATTCACACGCATGATAAAGCTTTGGTATTCTCGGATCATTTTTTGAAAAGCATTGAGATCCATTTCATAAACGCGCGCTAGTTTTTCAAAAATGAGTTGTTCTACTCTTGCTGCCTGATCTGGTTCAAAAGTGCTCTCGAGAAAAGAAAGATTGCCTACAATAATGATGAGTCCAAAATGAGCGCTGTCTGAAGGGGCAATATTTGGAGAAACAACAAAAGCGCTGTCTTCATTGATCATGGCAGCTACTTCGGCAAAACCTTTGTCCACGCTGTCAAAGATGCCATTTATAAAAACGTTGGCAACTTGGTTGTCGGTCAATTTTTTCTTGGTAAATGAACTGAACATCTTGGTTTTGGTTTGCTTCTTTACAAATTTAACATTCACTTCAGCGCTCACAACCGCTACAAAAAGTGCTTTATCAACTGAGTTTTCAACAAGAAAAGCACAAAAATCACCTTAACTTTGCAAAAAATTAAAAGATGAAAGCAATTATCAAAACAAACAAAGGAGACATGCACGTGAGCTTCTTTGAAAAAGATGCGCCAAATACGGTTGCCAACTTTGTGAAATTAGCCAATGAAGGTTTTTATAACGGTCTAAAATGGCACCGTGTTTTACCTGACTTCGTGATTCAAGGCGGTTGCCCAAACACGCGCGAAGGTGTTTCTGGGATGCCAGGTACAGGTGGTCCTGGTTATCAAATCGATTGTGAATTGAATGGCGAAAATCAATTTCATGACCGCGGTGTTTTATCAATGGCACATGCCGGAAGAAATACAGGTGGCTCTCAGTTTTTTGTTTGTCATTCAAGAAACAATACCGCACACCTCGACCGCAACCATACAGTTTTCGGAAAAGTTACGGAAGGTTTAGATGTAATTGATGACATCAGACAAGGAGACAGCATCGACGAAATTCAAATCATTGCTGAATAAGTCAGGTCTTCACTAAATTCATGGTTCTTTTATGAACTGAAATAAAAAAGGAGCACGCGTGCTCCTTTTTTTTATTTATAATTCCTGTTCAAAATTAAGCATTTGAGTTACGCTGCACAATTGCTGAGCATAGCGCTTTAGCTTAATTGTTTTTAGCGAATTCAATAATGAGATCGGCGAGTTCTTCTCCAATGCGATCTTGAGCTTCAAGGGTAGCTGCGCCAATGTGAGGTGTACAAGCAATTTTTGGATGACTTAAAAGTGCTGGCATTGGGTTGGGCTCGTTTTCATAAACATCGAGTGCCGCAGCTGCAACTTTGCCTTCTTCAAGCGCTTGAAGTAAAGCGTTTTCGTCGATGACGCCACCGCGAGCGGTATTGACCAAACGGACCCCTTTTTTCATTAAGGCAAACTCAGGTGCACCAAGAACTGCTGCTCCATCTGGTTGTTTAGGCACATGAATAGAAATGTAATCAAGTTGCGGCAAAGCATCGGGTAAAGAGTCAACTACTTTTACTGGGATTTCAATGGTCTGACCACCAATTTTGAGTGTAATGGGTTGGATGCGTGCTCTGCGTTCTATGGCAATGACTTTCATGCCAGCCCCTAGAGCGTATGATGCCAAACATTGCCCAATACGACCAAAGCCAATAATACCAAGTGTTTTCCCTCGCAATTCAACACCTTTTGCAAAGGCTTTTTTTAGCGCAGAGAAATCTCCGCCATCCATTTCCTTAAATGAATTATTTAAAAAGCGAGAAATCGAAAACAACTGCCCCATCACCAATTCGGCCACGGATTGAGAGGAAGAGGCAGGGGTGTTTATGACGGTGAGGCCTTTTTCTCTGGCGTAAGCGACATCGATGTTGTCCATACCAACGCCACCGCGTCCGATGAGTTTTAAATTCGGGCAAGCATCAATGACTTCTTTGCGCACTGTTGTGGCACTGCGTACGAGCACCGCGTCAAAATTTTGCTCATTGATAGCTGTTGCTAGCGCTGCTTGATCCACTTTGTCTGTGCTGACAATATGCCCGGCTGCTTCTAGTAAAGATTTACCAAGATCTGAGATGCCGTCGTTTGCAAGTATTTTCATGGCTTATCCTTTGCGGTTAAATTCATTCATGACATCGACCAATACTTGAACACTTTCAAGTGGAAGTGCATTGTATAGGGAGGCGCGGTATCCACCAACTGAGCGGTGTCCTGGCAAGCCCACGATGTCTGCGCCTTTCCAAAGTGCATCAAATTCAGCTGTGCGACTTTCGTCTGTCAAAGCAAAGGTGACATTCATTAAAGAGCGGTCTTCGGTAGCAACATTGCCTTTGAAGGCATCAAGTTGATCGATGGCATCGTAAAGCAATTTGGCTTTTGCTTCATTTTTTTGTTCTTGCGCTTGTACACCACCATTAGCAATCAAATGACGCAGGTTCAGCATCGCTACGTAAACGCTGAATACAGGAGGGGTATTGAGCATGGATTCTTTTTCTACATGCTGCTTGAGGTCAAGGTAGGTCGGCATGAAGTCAGCGCTGCTTTTTCCTAACGCGTCGTCTTTTACAATGTAAAGGGTTGCTCCGGCTGGCCCTAAATTCTTTTGAGCACCGGCATAAATTAAATCATAGGCGGCAACATCGATTTCTTTGGAAAAAATATCTGAAGACATATCGCAAACCAAAGGATGTTTGGTTTGAGGAATTGTTTTGAATTGCGTCCCGTAGATGGTGTTGTTACTTGTAAAATGCACGAAGTCGAGGTCGTCGGCAATGGTGTAATTTTTTGGGATATAGCTAAATTGTTTGTCTTCTGAGGAAGCAAAAACATCAACTTGCAGACCCACCTTTTTGGCTTCCTTGATTGCCCCACTGGCCCAAGTACCTGTATTGATGTAGCCAGCTTTTTTGTTGGCGCGTTGCATATTGAGTGCCGCAATGGTAAAACCTAATGTGGCGCCACCTTGAAGGTAGGCTACAGAATATCCTGCAGGTACATTAAGTGCTTTCTTCACTAAATCAAGTGCTTCGTCCATGACGGCAACAAAATCTTTGTGTCGGTGTGAAACTTCAAGGATAGAAAGCCCATTGAAATCTAATACGGCAGCGGCTGCCTGTTCAAATACTTCTTGTGGTAAAATGCAGGGACCTGCGCCAAAATTGTGTTTCATGTTTGATTATGCTGTATATTTTACGCTACAAAGGTGCAAAAAAAAAGAGCTGCGGATACAGCTCTTTAAAATCATTTTGCAGTTTTTGTAGTTGGCTTTTTCGCTGCAGGTTTTTTAGCAGCGGCCTTAGGTTTTGCTTCTTTCGTTGCTTTTTCTTTTTTCGCTTTTGGAGCAGGCATAACCTTCTCTTCTTTGCGTTTTCTGGTGATGCCATAAGAGCCCATTGCTCTTTTTCCTTTGGTCGTTTTTTTGTCTCCTTTTCCCATAAGTAGTTGTTTATGTTCAGTATACAACCAAAGTTAGAAATCTTTTTTAAATTCTGTTCTATATTTTTCAGCGAGGGCAGGTCCACCATTTAAAATTTTTTCACACCAGCTTATTTTCAGTTCAGTTTGCGCTTTTTCATTCATTATAAACGGGATGTTTTCATGTAGCATTCTTGTCCTGAGGGCACTCATTAATATGGCTGCGGAAACAGAAACATTGTAGCTTTCGGTGAAACCATGCATCGGAATTTTGACAAAATAATCTGCATAGCTTTGAAGTTCTTCTGAAATACCATGTTTTTCAGCGCCAAAAAACAAAGCAATTGGTTGGTCTAAGGGTAGGTTTTGAGGCGTGTAGGCATCGTGATGAGGTGTTGTTGCTACAATTTTAAAGCCCTTGCTTCGCAAGTGTTGAATTGCGTCTAAAACAGGTTCTGGTTCTTCTTGGTGCTGAATCACGTCTAGCCAACGGGCAGCCCCTAGTGCGATATCGCGTTGAAATTCATAACGGTTGTTTTTTTCGACGAGGTGTAGTTCCTGAAAACCCAGACAATCCATGCTGCGCATCACGGCTGATGCGTTGTGGTCTTGCTGGATATTCTCAAGGGCAATGACTAAATGCTTGCTGCGTTGGGCTGCAATTTTCTCAAATAACTCAACCTTATTTGGAGTGATGATTTTATAAAATTCTTGAAGAACGTAGTCGTTTTCTGTCATCGCATACAATTGTTTCGACATTAAATGGTGTTGAATTTCACCGAAGAGTAAATGAGATTTTTCGATGTACTGATAGCCTAATTTTTTATAAAAGTCCATGGCCTGTTCACGTGCATGCAGGTCAATGGTTTGAATACCAGCTGCTTTTGCGATGTATTCCATCTGTTGCATCAGTTGTCGTCCGACGCCTGTTTTCTGTGTATTGGCAGCCACAGCCATGAAACGAATTTGTGCTTTTGAACTATCCAAAATGTCCAGGCGTCCGACACCCAGAATTTCATTGGCGGCATTGAAATACGCAAAGTGCTGATGAACAGCTTCATCGGTGGTTTTTTCTGAACCTGGCGCTTGTCCCCACGGAGCCCTCAGTATTTCATAGCGCAGATGGTAATAAGTACTCCATTCTTGTTCGGTTTCAGGCGTTCGGATCATCGGAAATTTGAAAAGCAAGTTGTGTAACTCTTTTGGTATTTTGGCCTTGAATAACTTCGGCTCTGACTAAAGATTGTGCTGCGTTGTCGTTAAAAACTTCAGCCATATTTTTGATGATGGCCACCGGAACGCCAATAGCAACCAATTCAGTGAATAATTCTTCGGCCGCTCTTTCTCGGACCGCAAGTTGAATTTCTTTGGCTAATTGAATACGGTTTTTAACCCTGAGCTGATTCTCTTTATAAAGCGGATTTTCTAAAACAGTGGCCAAATTTAAAACTTGGCAAAGTTTTTCGAAATGTGCATGAGAGCCAATGGCAAAGGTGATATCTTTTTGATCAAGCGTTTTGAAAATTTCGCCGTAAGGGGCAATATTGGGGTGTAAGCTACCAATGGGCTGAGCCACATGCTGGGCCATCAGGTAATTGGAAGCTTGGTTTGCTAAGCTGCAAACAGCGGCATCATACAACGAAACACTGACCAACTGACCCTTATTTTGTTTTTGTAATAAGGCCAGCAGTAAGCCTTCTTTCAGTTGATGTGCGGCCAACACGTCAATGAGTGCTACCGGCATTTTAGTGGGGCCGCTTTCTGGTGTCCCGTTCATGGACATAAATCCCGTCTCGGCTTGCAAAATGAGGTCATAAGCAATCCGGTCGTTTTCGGAACCGAAGCCCGTAATTTTCCCGATGATGAGCTTGGGTTGGTGTTTCCAAAGTGTTTTAGGATCAAGTTTGAGCTTGGTGTCATCTCCCTTTTTGAAATTCATTAAGACTACATCGGTGTCTTTTAATTCTTTCAAAAAACGTGCGTAGTCTTGCTCTTTTTGAAAATCAAGTTTCAAGAGTTCTTTGCTATAATTGACACTTGAGTAATAAGCACTCTGGGCCAACTGGTCTTGTTCAGTAGCCAAGCGCCAAGTGTTGGTGACAT
>JBILTD010000225.1:0-2802 GCA_044371695.1 Crocinitomicaceae bacterium
GTAGAATGCGTTGTTCAAAAGGAGCTGGGCCAAAGAATTGCCAACCAGGTATGGCATCCATGATAATAATCCCGAGCTCATCACAAGCATCGTAAAAAGTGGGTGCTTGTGGATAATGAGACAAGCGCACAAAATTAAAACCCGCTGCTTTGATCAGGTAAGCATCGCGCCATTGTGCATTATCCGGAACAGCATAGCCCACATAAGGATATTCTTGATGACGGTTGGTTCCACTTAAAAACGTTTTTTGCCCATTCAAATAAAAGCCATCGGGCTTCAATTCCACTTTTCGAACCCCGACCTTTAGTGTCTGCCGAGCCAATGTGTCGCCTTTGAGGATGGCATAAATTTCAAGTGTTTCTAAATGAGGTTTGTCAATGGACCAAAGAGAAGGGTTTGTCAATTTATTTTCAGAAAAATAGGACAAGCTATTTGTTGAGTCTGATAATTGATTAACCGGCTTTAAACTAAATGTATTTGCACCTAATTTAGCCTTCACCTCAATAGGGAGTTTCGAAAATTCGCTATTAAATTTCACATCGACATCAATGCGAACCGTTGCCGTTTGCCCCGTTAGTTGTAAAGTCTGAAAATAAGGTGCTTTTAAAGCAACACCGCTAGTCTCATAGAGCCAAACATTGCGGTAGATGCCTGCATGGTAATAAAAGTCGAGGTCTTTGATGGGTTTGCCGGGTGGAATAGTCGGGTCTTCTTGGTTGTTCAAAACGACTTCTAGCAAGTTGAAAGAATCTTTTAGGGCAGCAGTGAGGTCAAGGCTAAATGGCAAATATCCGCCTACATGCGAACCAATTTCTTGGCCATTTAAACGCACTTTGGCTGTATGCATCGCGCCTTCAAACTCAATGAAGAGTTGCTTGCCTGGATCTAGTTTATGATTAAAATACTTTTTGTAAACGACTTCACCCAAAAACTGACCTTTCATTACCAAGGGCTCTAATCTCGGTGTATGCGGTAAATTAACAATTGTAGCGGGGTCTGAAGGTTTCAGATAAAACTCCCAATTGTCATTGAACAAGGTGCGGTTCAATTGCGCCCAAGATGAGATGGAAAAAAGAATGAAAATTAAAATGATCGAGCTTTTCATAGGGTTATAGACTTTTCAAAAATCAAACGATTACTAATCAATCATTTATTTATGGCAAAACATCATTCGTTTCTATTAATACAAAAATGCATCTAGAGCAGGCGAGGGGCGCCCGTTGTCTTGCCAACAATTGAGCTGATAACCACTCCAAGGTTTTGCGCCTTGCGGCTCCCAATAAAATACACCGAGACCCATTTGGCTAGGTACATCCTTTACGGCACCGATCGTAGCAATAAGTAAGTCTTTTGAGTTGGCAACTTCCCAGTAATCGCCTCCAACTTCAACCACCATGACGGGTTTGTTGTAGCGCGTCACCATGTCTTTTAGGTTATTGCCGAGATCATCAATGGTAACCGTATAATCAGAGCCCAGCCAATGCGGGTAATAAGAAGCGCCTATGATGTCAAACTGTGCACCGTTTTGTTGCATTAAATCATAAAACCATCGAAAACGCGCGTTGTCATTCCCTTGATCGATGTGAACAATTGTTTGAATCTTGTTGTCGATGTCTTTCACCGCCTGATTTCCGCTATTGATGAGTTCAGCCAATTGCTGTGGATTATTAATATGCCCACTCGGCCAAAGCATTCCGGACGGAATCTCATTGCCAATTTGCACCCATTTTGGTGTAACACCTGCTTGCTTGAGTAAATTAAGGGTGTAGTAAGTGTGAGTATAAACAGAATCTTTGAGCGCAGCAAAAGGCACAGAGGCCCAAGTAGCTGGTTTGGTTTGATGCGCAGGATCAGCCCAAGTATCAGAGTAATGAAAATCAAGCATCACCTCAAGGCCTTTTGCTTTGGCTCTGGCGGCCATCTCGGCAGTTTCTTCAGGACTGCAGTGCCCACTGATCTTATCTGAGCTAGGGTGCACAAAAACACGCAAGCGAATGCTATTGATGCCTCGAGCCATTAAAAGATCAAGGCAGTCAGCTGCGTTACCATTTTCATCATAAAAAACATAGCCCGTGGCTTCCATTTGTGCCAACCAACTGACATCAGCACCCCTGAAAAAAGAAGTAGGCGGAGGAGTTACAGGCGGCTTAGGCTTGGGTTTTTCCTTGCAAGCGCTGAGCGTAAATGAAAAAGACAAGAGCAATAAAATAGAAAGTAGACTTCTCATGAGTATAAGTGGCTAATGTTGCTGAAAATTGATCGAGAGCGTATTGTTGCGTATTTCCCCTTTCGACAGATAAATATCGCTAAAATTCTCGTGATGCGGCGCATCTGGCTCAGCCTGTTGCTCCAAACAAATTCCTGAGAAGCGGTGATACGTTTCATTATGTTTTCCAAGCGCAGTTGTTTGCCCGCCTACATATATTTGAAATACAGGTTGATTCGTTGTGAATTTCAGCTGAAATCCATCTGTTGCATGAAGGATGGCTTGTTCATCTTGACCTTTTAGAAGGAAAGCGTGGTCCAGGGTTGAATAAAGCGGTTTTAAGGAGTAATATTCATTTTCCCCATCTTTCTCTTCTTTAACCTCCTTCACCTCCATCTCTTTAAACAAATATTCCATCAATCCTACCACTTTACCCGAAGGTAATTTTTCATCGTTTAATTCGAGAAAGGCTGCTGACTGGATGCAAACATCGGTATCCAAAATACTGCCTTGATGTCCATTCGGATTGAAATAACCATGTTGGGTAGGGTTTGCAAGGGTAGATTCAAGTGCAGTTGTTTCGATTTCTATGCGTA
>JBILTD010000226.1:0-2801 GCA_044371695.1 Crocinitomicaceae bacterium
CTCAAAGGAAAGTAGCGCTTGTTTGACCTCCTCGACGATCTGGGTTGGATGCTTGATATTGAAATGTTTGGCCAAGCGGATGAGGTCGGTTTGAGTAGGGTTTTGATAAGTGCCCGCATACGAAAGTTGATGACAATTGTTGATGGATGGGGAAAATGTGAGGTCATAGGCCGGGGCAAAATGCCAGTTACCATGAAAATCCATTAAATGACCGTAATCGAGCGTGCTGAGTCGAAAATTGTCACTTAGCATCTTTAAAAAGCTTCTTGAAATCGGGCTCTTGTTTCATTTCAAAAACTTCGTTGATGTCCTCGAGGCATTTCAAGACAAAGGCAATCCGGAGCAACGCATCAAAAGCGATGAACCCTGTGCTTTCAAATCGCTTGTAGCTGCCTAAAGAGCATTGCGCACGCTTAGCCAGCTCGGCCTGAGTAAATTTGGCTTGCTTGCGGAGTTTCTTGACTTGCTGAGCGATATTTTCTTGAACCGAATGAGGACTTAAGACGAGGTCATACATGGCTAATATTTTAACCTAATTTACCTATTTTTTGTGTTTTTAGCTAATATTTTAGCTTTTTATTTAATGTTTGGATATAAAAAAACCCAGTACGGAAAGTACTGGGTTTTCTTGTGATCCCGTTTGGATTCGAACCAAAGACCTACTGCTTAGAAGGCAGTTGCTCTATCCAGCTGAGCTACGGGACCGTTTGTTGCAGTGCAACGTTTATAATCAAAAAAGGGGGATGATTGCTCATCCCCCTTGTCGGGGCGGCAGGATTCGAACCTGCGACCTCCTGGTCCCAAACCAGGCGCGATGACCGGACTACGCTACGCCCCGAACTGAAGTTCGATACGGTCTAAATTTGTGGCGGTGGGAGCGAGATTCGAACTCGCGGTACAGTTACCCGTACGACAGTTTAGCAAACTGTTGGTTTCAGCCACTCACCCATCCCACCATGTGTTCAATGAACGGATGGCAAAAGTACAAAAACATTCCGTTTTTAAAAGCTTTTTTTGGATTTTTTTTAACCTCCGTAGTTAAATTCTCCGTGTTCGCTGCGGATAGTTACCTTTTTTGTGGGTGCTGCTTCTACCCTTCCTACTACTTGTGCTGCAATTCCAAATTGTTCTGAAACTGCAATGATTTGCGCTGCAAGTTCCTCAGGCACATAAACTTCCATGCGGTGTCCCATATTGAAAACTTTGTACATTTCTTGCCATGGTGTCTTGGATTCTGCTTGAATCATGTGGAACAATGGCGGTGTTGGAAAAAGATTGTCTTTAATGATGTGTAAGCCCTCAATAAAGTGTAAAATTTTCGTTTGAGCCCCTCCAGAGCAGTGCACCATGCCGTGAATTTGATCGCGGTATTGATCGAGCATCGCTTTGATAACGGGTGCATAGGTTCTGGTTGGAGATAACACCAACTGACCTGCGTCTAGAGGTGTGCCCTCGATTGGATCTGTTAGGAGTTTTGAACCGCTATAAACGAGGTCTTTGGGTAAAGAGCTGTCATAGGTTTCAGGGAATTCGTCTGCAAGAGAATGATGAAAGACGTCGTGGCGAGCGCTCGTAAGGCCGTTGCTGCCCATTCCGCCGTTATATTTTGTTTCATAGCTTGCCTGACCAAAAGAAGCCAAACCAACGATGACATCTCCGGGACGAATTTGGTCATTGGAGATTACTTTTGAGCGTTCCATGCGGCAAACAACCGTTGAGTCAACGATGATAGTACGCACGAGGTCACCAACATCGGCAGTTTCTCCGCCGGTGGAGTGGATATCAATGCCAAAAGAGCGCAACTCTTCGAGTAATTCTTCGGTGCCGTTGATGATAGCAGAAAGCACTTCACCCGGGATTAACAATTTATTGCGACCAATCGTACTTGAAACCAATATAGGGCCAGTTGCACCCACACACAGCAAATCGTCGATGTTCATGATGAGCGCATCTTGTGCGATTCCGCGCCAAACAGAGAGGTCTCCGGTTTTTTTCCAGTAGGCATAGGCCAACGAAGATTTGGTTCCGGCACCATCGGCGTGCATCACGATACAATAATTAGGGTCATTGGTGAGGTAGTCCGGGACTACTTTACAGAACGCTTGTGGAAACAAGCCTTTGTCAAGTTTGGCGATGGCGTTATGGACATCTTCTTTTCCGGCAGAAACGCCGCGCTGTTGGTAACGATTGTCAGACATAAAATGCTTTGTGCAAAGTTAGTTTTCTTCTGCTATATTCTTGGAACCTTTTTGAAGGTCATCGAGGATTTTTTGGACATCGGCCTCAGTTTCGGTAAGCACCGCTCGGCAAGCAGCCACTAATTCAGTCGCTCTTTTGACTTGAGCGCCCAATTGATCTACTTCAATTTGACCGCTTTCCATTTCACGGACCAAACGCTGTAATTCGGCAAATGCTTCGGTGTATTTCATGGCTTATTTGAATCCGCGGCGTTTTTTGATGGCTTCATACGCATCTTGGATGCGCTGGAATTTTTCTTGTGCACCTTTTAAATATTCTTCGCCCATGTGCGCCACCTTATCTGGGTGATGCGCCACGGCCATTTTGCGATACGCTTTTTTGACTTCGTCATCGGTGGCACTTTCTTCAATTCCAAGGATTTTGTAGTCAGAGTCAACGTTGCGGTAGAACATGTTGCGCAAACTCTCAAACTCAACGGCCGGAATACCTAACATAGTGGCGATGCGAGAAATGACATTGAGCTCTGCGGTACCAACATCGCCATCTGCTTTTGCAATGCCAAATAGATAATGCACCAATTGGGTGCGCACCTCTGGGGTCAT
>JBILTD010000067.1:0-8920 GCA_044371695.1 Crocinitomicaceae bacterium
GTACGGTCTTGATAGCGGTAAGGGAAATGAAATAGTAAGTCCTGGAAAGTAAAAATACCTAACTCTTCCTGTAAGATTTGAGCCTTTTGGGGGCCTACACCTTTCAGGTAGGCAATCGGAGTTGCCAAAAAGGAGTTCATGATATTTTATTTCCAGTAACCCATTTTGCAGAACTTTTCAATGCGCTCTTCGATGCGTTTTTCTGGCGCTTTTTTGTCGAGTTCTTTGAGGTAGCCATGTAGTTTTTCGCGGAGTGTTTCAAACATTGCCTCCTGGTTACGGTGTGCGCCATTACTTGGCTCCTGGATGACGTCGTCCACTAAGCCATTTTGTTTCATGTCAGTGGAGGTAAGCTTAAGTGCAGAAGCGGCGATTTCTTTGTAATTCCAAGAACGCCATAAAATTGAAGAACAAGATTCTGGGGAAATTACAGAATACCAAGTATTTTCAAGCATCACTACTTTGTCTCCAACACCTATACCGAGTGCACCTCCAGAGGCACCTTCACCTATAATAACACAAATGACAGGCACTTTTAAGCGCATCATTTCGTAAATATTGCGTGCAATGGCTTCTCCTTGCCCACGTTCTTCGGCTTCTAGGCCAGGGAAAGCTCCGGGTGTATCTATGAAGGTGACAATTGGTTTATTGAATTTCTCAGCCAATTTCATGAGGCGCAATGCCTTGCGATAACCTTCTGGGTTAGGCATACCGAAGTTGCGGTATTGTCTCATTTTGGTATTGATCCCTTTTTGTTGACCAATGAACATTACTGTTCGGCCATCGAGTAAACCAAAACCTCCAACCATTGCTTTGTCATCTTTGACATTGCGATCGCCGTGCAGTTCTTGAAATTGTCCGCCTGTTAGCGCATTGATATAAGCAAGGGTGTAGGGTCTGTCAGGATGGCGGGAGAGCTGAACGCGCTGCCATGGTGTAAGATTGCTAAATACCTCTTTGGTCTTTTGTGTGAGAACTGCCTCAAGCTCTGAGATTTTGTCTTGCATGTCAACTTCTGTTTGATCTGCAAGGCTACGTGTTTGGGCAATTTGTTCTTCGAGTTCTTTAAGCGGCTCTTCGAAATCCAGGTAGGTTGTACTCATGGTTCTTAATTTGTATTGGCAAAAATAAGGATTTTCATCAATTGCTTATCTTTACTGCATGATCTTGTTTCCTCCAGCTAAAGTAAATTTAGGTCTTCGGATCATTGCGAAGCGCCCAGACGGTTATCATGAAATTGAAAGCATCATGGCAGAAATTCCTTTTTGTGATATTTTGGAACTCAATGAGGCGGAACATGATTCTTTTGTTCAAACAGGGATCACCTTCCCTCCGGACGGCCAATTGAACTTGTGTGAAAAAGCGGTGGCTATTTTGCGTCAACACGCGAGTTTCCCACCGGTTCATATTCATTTGCGCAAGCAAATACCTGTTGGCGCTGGCTTAGGTGGTGGTTCTGCAGATGCGAGCTATACACTTGTAGGCCTCAATGAATTATTCAGTCTAGGTTTTTCAAAAGTGCAGCTAACAGACTTTGCTGCTCGGTTAGGAAGTGATTGTCCTTTTTTTATCGAAGGAGGGCTGCAGTTAGCAACGGGTAGAGGAGAGCTATTGACAAAACTCCAACCTTTAGGCTTGAAAAAATGGTTGGTGTTGTGCAATCCGGGCATCCATGTTTCGACAGCAGCGGCTTATGCCAAAGTTAAACCTAAGCAAGATGGTGCGTCCATTCAAGAAATGCTCATTGAAAATGGAATCCAAAGACTCATTAACGATTTTGAACATTCTGTTTTTGAACAGTTTCCGGAAATTTCAGATTTGAAAACCAACTTAAAAGAGGCTGGAGCTTACTACGCAGCTATGTCAGGAAGTGGATCTTCTGTTTTTGCACTTTTTAATCAGCAACCAATTTTAACAGACCGAATTCAGAAATATGTGGTTTTTCAAGGCGAATGGACTTTGTAGTCCTTGAAAAACCAACAATAATTGATTCAAGATTTAACTTTAATTTTTTTGCTTTTTCATGGGAAGTAGAAATATTTTTTTATTTTTGAATTGTCAAGTTGACACTAAGTATTATTAACCTTTTTAATTTTTTAACTATGAAGAGAATTTTTACTCTATTAACAGCGCTTGTTTTTGGTGCTGTTGCGTACGCGCAATTTCCTTCAGTAGGGATCATCGGATCTGCAGTTCCACCTTATGACTGGTCTGTAGATGTTGACATGCTAACTATTGACGGAGAAAACTATGCTGGAATTGTTACTTGCGTTGCAGGTGAAGCTAAATTCCGTCAAGACAACGACTGGGCTACTAACTGGGGTGCTACTGATTTCCCATCAGGTTTAGGTACACAAGGTGGTCCAAACATTCCTGTACCAGCTGGTACGTACTTGGTTATCTTTAACCGTACAACTGGTTTTTACAGTTTCCAAACATCTTTTGATGTAACTTACAAAGTTGACGTAACAAACTACTTAGCAAACAATACACTTGCTGCTAATGGTATTCGCGTTGGTGGTAACTTCGCTGATTTCGGTGGTTCAGTTGCTGCAGGTGCTATGGCGAGCTGGAATCCATCAGACGCTAACTCTGCAATGACAGACGAAGGTGGTAACATCTGGTCAATCACTGTATCTTATCCAGTTGCATCTTTGGGAGCTACTCAACTTTACAAGTTCGTAAACGGTGACTGGGGTGCAAACGAAGGTACAGATGCTGCTAATACAATCGCTGTTGACTCTTGTGGAGTTGACGATGGTGGAGGTAACATCAACCGTACTTACGCTTTGATGCCAGGTACAGTATGTTATGTATGGGATGCTTGTGATGCATGTGGTGTTTCTGTTGCTGAAAATGCAATCGCTGACCTTACAGTTGCTCCAAACCCTGCATCTGATGTTGTAAACTTCTCTTTCGAAGCTAACAACGCAGCTACAGCTACAGTAACATTATTTGACCTTGCTGGTAAAGTAGTTGCTACTAAAACTGTTGCTACTTCAGCAATCACTACTGTAGAAATGAATACTACAGCGCTTCAAGCTGGTTCATACATCTACAATGTAGTTGCTGGCGACAAAGTTGCTACAGGTAAATTGATCAAGCAATAATCAATACTTGATAAAAATTAAAGGCCTGGGTGGTTACACCCGGGCTTTTTTGTCTTTAGTTCACCCTTTTCATTAAAAAAATTGCCATGAAGCATCAGTTTCTTTTATTGACATTTCTTGTGTTTAGTAGCCTTTTCGGTACTGCTCAAATCTTGACACTCAATCCTGCTTTCCCGACAGTCAATGACGTCGTAACAATTACTTATGATGCAACTCAAGGAAATGCTGCTTTGGTTGGTCAAGGTCAAATTTATGCGCATGCAGGTTTGATTACCTCGGCAAGTACTTCACCTACCAATTGGCAATTTGTACAAGGAAACTGGGGAACTGTAGACCCTCAGGTCGCCATGACTAATATTGGCAACAACAAACACACCATCACTATTGACATTGATCAGTTCTATGGCTTTCCGGCCGGGACTACCGTTTTGAAATTGGCTTTTGTATTTAGAACGGCCAATGGATCTGTTGTCGGTAGAGATACAGATGGTAGTGATATTTATTATGATGTTTACCCTACAAATGCTGGCTTACTCGCAAGCATTTTTCATCCGAGTGCAGGAACTACTCTTGATGTCAATGAGCAGCTTCAAATAGAAGCAGCCACTAATCAGCCTGCAACACTAACACTGCAACAAGACGGCGTTGTTTTACAAACGCTCAGCAACGCTACTCAACTCAATTACACATTAACTGCAACTCAGGCAGGGACACACTTGCTTGAATTTATAGCAAATAACGGGACAACACAGGTCATTGACTCTACTTACATAACAGTCAATCCGTTAGTTGTTCCCATTAATCCACCCTATTCGGGTCTTCAAAACGGCATTAATTACATCAATGACTCAACTGTTGTCTTACAATTACATGCCCCTCAAAAAGAACATATTTACGTTATCGGTGATTTCAATAACTGGCTTCCGACAACGAACTACCATATGAATTTGTCCACCAACATGAGTGCATGGTGGCTTGAAATCTCAGGTTTAACGCCTGGTCAAAAATATGCTTATCAGTATTTTATAGATGGCACTTTACGCTTGGCCGATCCGATGAGTCCCTTGATTTTGGATCCAAACAATGACGGTAGCATCAGTGCACAAACCTACCCTAACCCACACCCTTATCCGACAGGTTTGACCACTGGTTTTGCAACAATCATGCAGCCTGGAGCAAGTTCATACAACTGGGTCAATGCCAATTTTGCCGCGCCTGAAAAGAAAGATTTAGTAATTTATGAATTGCACGTTCGCGATTTTGTTGCCAAACGCAATTACCAAACCCTTATAGATACACTTGATTATCTTAGTAAACTTGGTATCAATGCCATTGAGCTCATGCCACCTGGTGAGTTTGAAAATAACGAAAGCTGGGGCTACAATCCATCCTTCCACATGGCCCTAGATAAATATTATGGCACACCTGAAAAATTCAAAGAATTTGTAGATTCTTGCCATGGCAGGGGAATCGCAGTCATTGTTGATATTGTTTTTAACCATGCGTTTGGACAAAGTCCAATGGTCAATATGTATTGGGATGCTGCAAATGCTAGACCAGCTGCCAATAGTCCTTGGTTCAATGCGGTGTGCCCACATCCTCCATACTGCTGGGGTTATGACTTTGATCATACCAGACCTGCTACTCAGCAATTCATAGACCAAGTCAATAAATACTGGGTTGAAACCTATAATGTCGATGGATTCCGATTTGACTACACCAAAGGTTTTGTCAATAACTCTAATGGCTATAGTCTAGAAAGAATTAATTTACTCAAGCGCATGGCTGATGAAATTTGGGAATACAAACCAAATGCTTATGTCATATTGGAACATTGGTGTGACAACAGCGAAGAAGAGCAATTGGCCGATTACGGCATGATGCTCTGGGGAAACACAACCTATGGTTATAAAGAAGCGCTTATGGGATACCCGAATTCAAGTAACATTAGCTCTGGTATTTATACAAATAGAGGATGGGCCCTTCCACACCTTATTTCTTATGCCGAAAGCCACGATGAAGAGCGCAGTATGTTTAATACACTTACCTTCGGAAACTCTTCTAACGCTGCGCACAACGCAAAAGATCTTTATACAGCATTAGGTAGAGCACAGGCCTTAGCCGTAACTTTCCTAACGCAACCTGGCCCAAGAATGATGTGGCAATTCCAGGAGTTGGGTTATGATGTCTCTATCGATGTGCCTTGCCGCGTTTGCAACAAGCCCATTTTATGGAACTATTACACACAAGCTCGTCGCCGTCAGCTTTACGATGTTTATGCAGCTACCTTGCATTTGCGCAACAGTTACGAGACTTTCCGCTCTTTGAGTTTTCAATATAGCTTAACTGGTGCGGTAAAAAGAGTCAACATGAACCACAGTACAATGAATGGTGTTTCACTCGCAAATTTTGCCGTAACCAATCAAAGCGCTGTACCAAACTTCCAACACGCTGGTTGGTGGTATGAATACTTCACTGGTGATAGCATCAATGTCGTGAATGCAGTTTCTCCAATTGATATGGCGCCGGGTACTTACCACATTTATACAGATGTGAAGCTGCCAAAACCAGTAATTACAGACGCTCCTGTCTCGGTTGATGAATTATTGAACTCAGATTTTGACCTGCAATTATTCCCAAATCCGGTTCTTGAAACTGCGAAAATTCAATTTGCTGCCGATGCAATTGAAAGTTATAAATTGTTAGTAATCAATGTAGAAGGGAAAATTGTACAGCAACAAATAGGATTGACCCAAAGTGGCACTAATCAAATCGATCTAAATATAGCTGAACTACCTCAAGGGAACTACCATATTTTAATCCAAGTTGGTAAGAATTACGCTAATCAAGAATTTGTAAAAGTTCAATAATGCGCATTCTGCTGCTTGTACTTTGTTTTGGTTTCTCCTATGCTTTTGCTCAGATTCCTCAGCCAGCTAATAATTTGGCTTTTTTACAAGACGAAGTTGCGAGTGTTTACATTTCAATTGAACAAGATTCGCTTGATTTATTATTAGGCGATAGCTTATATAGCGGCCACGAATTTATGGCTGTCATGACCTATGAATATTCAGGTGGAATAATCAGTTACGACAGCATTGGTTTTCGGGCTAGGGGAAATACTTCATTGGCTTCTCAAAAAAAATCATTCAAGGTAGATTTCAACCGATTTATATCTAATCAAAAATTTCAAGGTCTTGAAGAGCTCAATTTGAACGGCGAACACAACGATGTTTCGATCATGCGTGCTTTTCTTGCACAGCACTTAATGCGTTCTTCTGGTTTGCCTGCCGCACGCACGAGTTATATCAAGCTTTACGTCAATAATGAATACAAAGGATTGTACATCAATATTGAGCACATCGATGATGAATTCTTGGATTTGCGTTTTCCAACCGAAGCCAATGGGAACTTATGGAAGTGTAATTATGGTGCTGACTTAACTTGGTGGGGAAATAACGCCCAAGCTTATCAATCTGTTTATGAACTCAAGACCAACAAAGATAGCGCTGATTACACCGCCTTACTTAATTTTATCAATGTGCTCAATAATGCACCTGCTGCGGGTTTTGCTTGTGCCATTCAAGATGTTTTTGACGTCGAGTTATTTTTGCGAAACATGGCATTAGAAATCCTCATTGGACAGTGGGATGGCTATGCTTTTAACAAGAATAATTACTATTTGTACCAGCGGGAGTCTGATGGAAAAATAGTCTACTTATCCTATGACCTCGATAATACTTTTGGGATCGATTGGTTCAATATCAATTGGGCGCTGCGCAATATCAATAGTTGGTCTCAGGGAGGGCAGTCAAGGCCGCTTTTCACCAAATTAATGGCCATTCCTTATTTCAAAGATCGCTTTACTTTTCATATGCAAGATATTCTTGCTTCTGTTTGGAATGTTGCTGATCTTCAAACCTTATTACAAGATAAACAAGCCCAAATAACTGCTGCAGCACTTACAGATGATTATAAAGGTTTGGACTATGGTTTCACGGATCAAGACTTTTTGAATGCACTTCAATTGACTTGGGGGGCACATGTCAAAAGTGGCATTGTACCGTATCTTCAAAATAGAAAAACCAGTGCTTTAGGTCAATTAACTGCATATCAAAACCTTCCAAATCCTTGTTTGAATAACTTGACCGAACTAGAACTTCAAGCCACCGGAAAAATCATCAGTGTCACCGATGTTTTAGGTAGAAGTATTCCTGCTGAAACAAAAAATTGTTTAAAAATCCTCCTTTATGAAAATGGCGCTCAAAAAAGAATCTATGAAATGGAGTAGTTTACTCTTTGTATGTTTTGCAATATCGACAAGCTTCGCACAACTATTGCAGCATGTTGAACCCGCAAATTGGTGGGTAGGCATGGAGCACCATCAGGTGCAAGTATTGTTGCATGGCCCCCAAATTTCCAAATACAAAGTAGAAGTAGCGGGCTTGACTATTTTGGAACAGGTTCGAACGGAGAACCCAAACTATATTTTTGTGACCCTAGAGACGCAAAATAAAGTAGCGGGTACGTATCCAATCAGGCTTATTGATAAAAAGAAGGTACTTGCTTCGCATGATTTCAAGCTCGAACAACGCATTGCAAACAGCAAATACCGCCAGAGTTTCACAAGTTCAGATGTCATCTATTTATTGATGCCGGACCGCTTTAGAAATGCAAATAGGGGTCTAGATAGTCTTGCTGAAGTAGCAGAAAAAACCAATGTGAATAATCCAGGTGGACGTCATGGCGGCGATTTATATGGCGTGATGGATCAATTGCCGTATATCAAGGAATTGGGTGCAACCACCATTTGGATGACTCCATTTTTAGAAGACAACGAACCCGTTTATTCTTATCATGGCTACGCACAATCAGATCTTTACAAAGTGGATCCTCGTTATGGTAACAATGCATATTTCAAAGCTATGGTACAAGAGGCGCACCGTCAAAATTTGAAAGTCATTAAGGATGAAGTTCCGAACCATTGGTCAAGTAAGCACTGGATGATCCAAGATTTACCAACTGCAACCTGGATTCATCAGTTTGATGAATTTACGCGTTCAAGTTACCGTACTACCACGCAATTTGATCCTTATGCTTCAAAAAGCGACGGCAAAGCTTCTGCAGATGGTTGGTTTGACACCACCATGCCAGACATGAATCAAAAGAATCCTATGCTTTTGACCTACCTGATTCAAAACACCATTTGGTGGATTGAATGGGCAGAACTTGATGGCTTGCGTGTAGATACCTATTCTTACAACGATAAAGAGGCCATTGCCCAATGGACCAAAGCAATCACCGATGAATATCCGAACTTGAATATTGTAGGTGAGGTATGGATGCATGACCAAGCACAAATGGCGTTTTGGCAAAAAGATAGCCCCATTGGTGCTTTACAGAGCTACAATAGTTATTTGCCGTCTGTAATGGATTTCACCTTACACGATGCCATGCTGCAAGCTTGGAAAGAAAACGAGCAAAACTGGGATCAAGGTGTGGTGCGATTCTATGAGAATTTTACCAATGATTACTTATATGCAAACCCCAGCAATCTTTTGGTCTTCATGGAAAATCATGATACACAGCGTTTCAATGAGTCTTACCCCGATATAGCAACCTACAAAATGGCCTTGTCTTTAATTGCCACCACAAGAGGAATTCCACAAATTTATTACGGATCTGAAATTGGCATGCGCGGTAGCAAGGCAGTGGGTGATGCCGATATCAGACGAGATTTATTTGGTAATCGCGATCGTTTGGTTTTAGATGCCAATCAGGAGGCCTACTTTCAATTTACAAAGAACCTT
>JBILTD010000068.1:0-8907 GCA_044371695.1 Crocinitomicaceae bacterium
AGCTCTGTGTGGATCACAAAGAATAATTTGAGCACCCATGTCAATGAGTTTGTCTACAAAGAAAAGACGTGACTCAAACATTTTTTGATGAATAAGTACAGACCCTTTAGCTTGAGTAGCAACGACTAAAATAATGGAAAGTAAGTCCGGGGTGAAGCCTGGCCAAGGAGCATCATAGATGGTCATGATAGAGCCATCAATGAAGGTTTCGATTTCGTATTTTTCCTGCGCTGGAATGAAGATGTCATCGCCACGACGTTCGAGTTTGATACCTAGACGTCTGAAAACGTTAGGAATGACACCCAAGTTTTCCCAAGAAACATCTTTGATCGTGATTTCTGATTGCGTCATGGCTGCTAAACCAATGAAGCTACCAATTTCAATCATGTCTGGCAAAATGCGGTGAAAACAACCTTTCAATTCTTTCACACCCTTAATAGTGAGCATGTTTGAACCAATACCCGTGATTTGAGCGCCCATGGAATTGAGCATTTTACAGAGTTGCTGAATGTAAGGCTCGCAAGCAGCATTGTAGAAAGTGGTTTCACCTTCGGCCATCACGGCTGCCATTAAAATATTAGCAGTACCCGTTACAGAAGCTTCATCTAGGTGAATATAGGTTCCTTTTAATTGTGCAGCTTCTACTGAGTAAAAGTGCTCGCCGGCATCGTAATTGAATTTGGCGCCCAAAAGAGCAAAACCTTCAAAGTGCGTATCTAGGCGTCTGCGACCAATTTTGTCACCACCCGGTTTTGGAATAAAACCACGACCATAGCGCGCCAAAAGCGGGCCGACAATCATGATCGAACCGCGCAAAGAAGAGGCTCTTTTTTTGAAATCTTCAGATTCTAAATAGTTGAGATCGATTTCCTTCGCTTGAAAAATGTAGGTGCCCTTTTCAACTTTTTCGACCTTAACGCCCATTGTTTGAAGGAGCGCAATAAGTTTGTTCACATCAACAATGTCAGGAACATTGGAAATGGTCACTTTTTCAGCTGTAAGCAAGGGAGCACAAAGTACTTGTAGCGCTTCGTTTTTAGCACCTTGAGGAATGATTTCTCCTTTTAATGGTTTTCCACCGTAGATTTCAAAAGAGGCCATGCGTTATTTTTTGATGAATTTCTTCTTTTTGTTTTTGTTATTCTTTTGCTTGTTAAAGCGCTTGTTTTGGTTCTGACCAATACCCATAGTTCGCAATAGCGTATTGGTATTGACAAGGTCGTCTGGATTTTCTAAGATGAGTTCTCCCTTAGACAATTCTTTCAATTGTTGGGCAATGACATGGTTTTCTACGGTATCATTGTTATAGGCCAAAAACTGCTTCTTCATGAAGTTGGCCATGGTACTTTTGAGGTATTCTTTTTCGAGTGGTTCTTCTACCTCTTTGGATGCCTCTAAGATAGCTTGTGTATATTTTCCGTAGTGGCCGTAGCGTATTTTTGATGACGGATACACCATGCGTTGTGGCTTTTCATTGAGGACTTCTTGCTTTGGCTTTTCGTAGGGTGAGTCTACGTCGAGTTCAAAGTTAGACATCACAAAAAGGTGTGTCCAGAGTTTGTGGCGGTAGTCTTCAACGTCGCGGAGGTGTGGATTGAGCTGCCCCATTACCTCAATGATAGCCTGGGCAGCACGGTTTCTTTCAGAACGGTTTTCAATTTCCATCGCATGAGCAATCATGTTTTGGACATTTCTACCGTATTCTGGTAAGATAAGCGGACCGCGCGTGGTATTATATTCCATAATTAGTTTTCAAGATGAGCTGCCAAAGCGTTGTCATAGACGGCTTGTGCATCTGTGATAAAACCGTAATGCTGCTCATCGATTTGTAATTTACCTTTGGTGACATGACCCAAAAGTGTCATGTTGACGCCTGTAGATAACATGTACTCGACAAAAGCTTCTTCTTGCTCTTCGGTCACGCTGACAACTGCTCTACCCTGTCCTTCTCCGAAAAGAAAAGCATCGAGGCGGATATCTGCATCGCTCACAATATCAAAACCAAGACCTCTTGGCATTGACATCTCAACGAGTGTGACGTACAAACCACCATCAGCAACATCGTGGACTGCCGATACAAGCTCATTGGCAATGAGACCTTTAATAGCTTGCTGCATTTCAAATTCTTCTTCAAGATTGAAATAAGGTGCAGGGGAAGCTTTGATGCCATGGTAACTGGCCAAGTATTCAGAAGACGCGATATCTTCCGTATAATTTCCGATTAAGAAAATGAGGTCCCCTTTTTGTTTGAAGTCAAGGGTCATGACTTTTTCTTTGTTTGGAACGATACCGATCATACCGATGGTTGGCGTAGGAAATACAGGTACTTCTTTGCCATTCATGACAGTTTGATTATAGAAAGAAACATTTCCTCCGGTAACCGGTGTTTCAAATTTCAAACAAGCCGCTGACATCCCTTTGATGGCACCAACAAACTGCCAATAAGATTCTGGGTTGTATGGGTTACCAAAATTCAAGCAATTGGTGATAGCACTTGGGACACCACCAGCACAGGTAATGTTACGGGCTGCCTCAGAAACGGCAATCATGGTGCCAATTTCAGGATCTGCATTGACATAGCGCGAGTTGCAGTCTACGGTCATGGCAAGTGCCTTGTTGGTTCCTTTGATATTCACCACACCTGCATCTGAAGGGCGGTTGGTGGTCATATTGCGGGTTCCGACCATGGAGTCATATTGCTCATAAACCCAACGTTTAGAGGCAATATTTGGCATGGCTAACATTTTGTCAGCAACAACTTTTAAATCTGAAGGTTCGGCAACCTGGCTGATATTGAATTTTTTGTATTCTTGGTAGTAAGCAGGTTCTGAGTATTCTCTTTTGTATTGAGGAGCTCCACCACCCAATACCAATGATTCAGCAGGAACGTCACCTACTAAAGCACCCGACATGTAATAGCGAATGCGGCCGGTGTCTGTGACCGTTCCAATTTCTTCGGCATGGAGATCCCATTTATCGAAAATGTCTTTTACGATTTGCTCTTTGCCTTTTTGAACCACAACGAGCATGCGCTCTTGAGATTCAGACAAAAGAATTTCATAAGGCAACATGTTGTCTTGACGCGTTGGTACGCGATCGAGGTGAATTTCCATCCCGACACTTCCTGCCGCACTCATTTCACAAGTTGAACAAGTGATTCCGGCAGCACCCATGTCTTGCATACCAACAATAGCATCGGTTTGAGACAATTCCATGGTGGCCTCGAGTAAGAGTTTTTCCATGAAAGGGTCACCTACCTGAACTGAAGGAAGGTCATCGGCTGAAGCCTCGGTAATGTCTTTTGAAGCAAAGGCAGCACCAGCGATTCCGTCTTTGCCGGTAGCTGAACCAACAATAAACACAGGGTTTCCTGGGCCTTTAGCCGTTGCAGAAATAATTTTTTTGGTGTCAATGATTCCGGCAGAGAAAGCATTCACAAGAGGATTTGTATTGTAGGACTCATCGAAGAAAACCTCGCCACCTACAATCGGAATACCAAAAGCGTTTCCGTAGTCACCGATGCCTTTTGTGACACCTTTAACTAACCATTTGGTGCGTGCTTCTTCAATGTTTCCGAAGCGCAAAGAGTTGAGTTGCGCAATTGGGCGCGCACCCATTGTAAAGATATCGCGGTTGATTCCGCCTACACCTGTTGCAGCTCCTTGATATGGCTCAAGGGCGCTTGGGTGATTGTGAGATTCAATTTTAAAGACACATCCCAAACCATCGCCGATATCAACTAAACCAGCGTTTTCTTCACCGGCTTTCACCAACATGTGTGGGCCATCTTTTGGCAAGGTTTTGAGCCAAAGAATGGAATTTTTGTAAGAACAGTGCTCACTCCACATAACGGAGTAGATGGCTGTTTCGGTAAAATTAGGGGTGCGACCGAGGATTTCTTTGATCATGTCAAATTCGTCGGCGCGGAGACCTAAATCGAGGGCTTGTTGGAGCGTGGCTTCTTGTTGGTATTGGCTTTGCATAAGATTTGTGAATTCGACACAAAAGTAAGCATTAATTAGATAGCATCTTTCAACTTTAAGCCTTAAATTTGTCCTTTAAAAAGCTAAAATAATGAGTTACGACATCATCGTTGTTGGAAGTGGACCTGGCGGATACGTCACGGCCATCCGCGCCTCTCAGTTGGGCATGAAAACTGCTATTGTTGAACGCGAATCACTAGGAGGAATTTGCCTCAATTGGGGTTGTATTCCGACCAAAGCGCTCCTCAAAAGTGCCAATGTTTACGAATACCTACAACACGCCGCAGACTACGGCATTACTGTAAAAGACAGCAGCGCCGATTTCGGTGCCATGATCAAACGCAGTCGCGATGTCGCTAGCGGCATGTCAAACGGGATTCAATTTCTCATGAAGAAAAATAAAATTGATGTCCTTAAAGGTACAGGTGTCATCCAAGCAAATAAATCTGTTGAAGTAACCGACGAAAGCGGCGCCAAAGCAGTCTATACCGCTGCCAAAGGAATCATCATTGCAACCGGAGCCCGCTCACGCGAACTTCCTAACTTACCACAAGACGGTACTAAAATCATTGGTTACCGCCAAGCCATGACCCTACCTACCCAACCTAAAAAATTAGTGGTGGTTGGTTCAGGAGCAATTGGAGTAGAATTCGCCTATTTCTACAATGCGATCGGCACAGAAGTAACGGTTGTTGAATATTTACCAAACATTGTCCCGGTTGAAGACGAAGAAGTTTCAAAACAACTCGAGAAGTCTTTCAAGAAAGCAGGCATCAATATCATGACCAATGCATCAGTTGAAGCTGTAGATACTTCAGGTAAAGGCTGTGTCGTTACCATCAAAACTGAAAAAGGCGAAGAAAAAATCGAATGCGACGTTGTTTTGTCTGCTGTTGGTATCCAAGCAAACATCGAAAATATCGGCCTTGAAACAGTAGGTATCGTAACAGATAAAGGACGCATTTTGGTCAATGAATATTACCAAACCAACATCCCTGGTTACTACGCAATCGGCGATGTCGTTCCTGGCCCAGCACTTGCACACGTTGCTTCAGCTGAGGGTATCATCTGCGTCGAAAAAATCGCAGGTCATCATCCAGAGCCACTCAATTATGGCAACATCCCAGGTTGTACTTACTGCTCTCCAGAGGTAGCTTCTGTCGGCATGACTGAAAAAGCTGCCAAAGAAGCTGGTTACGAAATCAAAGTTGGTAAATTCCCATTCTCAGCTTCTGGCAAGGCCAGTGCTGCTGGTGCCAAAGATGGTTTTGTTAAACTCATTTTTGATGCCAAATACGGCGAATTACTTGGTGGCCACTTAATCGGAGCCAACGTAACCGAAATGGTTGCTGAATTGGTTGCCGTACGCAAATTGGAAACAACAGGTGAAGAACTCATCAAAACAGTTCACCCTCACCCTACAATGTCCGAAGCCATCATGGAAGCCGCAGCTGCAGCTTACGGCGAAGTGATCCACTTGTAAGCAATAAATCTTTGAAAATAAAAAAAGCGCCCGAAAGGCGCTTTTTTTTATTTTCTATCAAATTGTTTTGGAATTATTTTTTCCGAGACTTTTAAACCTTTACAACTAATTATAGACCCAGCGCTTCGTAAATAAAATCAAAGGTGGAAAGAATGACGGGTTGGCCATCGATGACAGCAATATTGTGTTCGAAGTGAGCACTCGGCTGACGGTCAGCAGTAACGATTGTCCATTTGTCATCAAGGGTTTCAACTTTTTCAGTCCCCATATTGATCATGGGTTCAATGGCGATAGTGAGGCCATTTTGAATTTTCTTCCCGCGACCACGACGGCCGTAATTCGGCACTTGTGGTTCTTCGTGCAACTCTTTTCCTAAGCCGTGGCCCACTAGATCTCTAACGACACCGTAACCATGAGCTTCAGCGTGTTGTTGAATGGCCCAGCCGATATCTTCAATGCGATTGGCGGTTGTAGCTTGTTCTATGCCTAAGTACAAACATTCTTTAGTGACTTGACAAAGTTTGGAAACTTCGGGGCGCACCTCACCTACTTCAAAAGTATAAGCGTGATCACCGTAGTAACCTTTGTAAAACGAACCGCAGTCAACAGAAACGATGTCGCCTTCCTGAATGGGTTTGTCGGTTGGCAAACCGTGCACGACTTGTTCATTGACAGAAATCAAAAGGGTGCTTGGGCAGCCGTACAAACCTTTGAAACCAGGCTTCGCATTTTGTGTTAAAATGTACTCTTCAGCCATTTGATCCAAGAAGCGCGGCGTCACACCAGGTTTTAAGTGTTTGGCCACTAAACCTAATGTTCTACTTACAATTTGCGCTGCTTCGCGCATGATTTCAATTTCTTCTGGAGTTTTGTAACGGATCATGAACTTATCTAAGAGTGACATTCGGCAAAGTTACCAAGAAAAAGCATGGTGTCAATGCCATCTGCGTAGTCGGTTAATTTTGGACACTGCGCTGAACCGAAAGGCAAGTAATGATGACCAACCACGCATTGAAGGGACAATTCATTCTCTTTCAAGTACTGTTCTACTTGATCTGTTGACTGATAGCGCCAATAATGCAGCATGGCTAAAGGTGAAAATAATTCTTTACTTTCTTTTAATAAAATGAAGTTGTTGTCTAGGATTGGGCTCAGGTTGAGTAAGTGAATCGCTTTATTGTAATCATAATTGTTGCCGTATTTTTTATGATAGACAACATCAGAAAGCGGTAATAAAGCTTCAAAAATTCGATTGAGTTCAAAATCTGTAGGTAGCAGCACTTGCGTGACATTTCTACAGCCCCTTCCAAAATAACGCAAGACATCCTGCCCTAGCGCCATTAATTCTTCAGGTGTTTCCGACCCATCTAGGACTGCTACAGAACTGCGGTGCCCTCTAAATAAGTGCGGATACTTTTCAAAATAGGTCTTGAAATGCAACATCGCATTACCGGAACCAGTCGCGATAACCGCATCAAAACCACTTAGTTTCCCTGCTGCAAAAGAAATTCGGGTACGCAATTGAGGTTCAAAAAGACATAAAATTTCGGCGAAGGCAGGCAAAAGACGTGCATCTTCGCTACTGAGTTTTACTAAAGCACGATGTCCTGAGCAAAGCACGCACAGAAAATCATGAAAGCCAACTAAAGGTAAATTTCCAGGTAAAATAAGCGCAACAGTTTGTGGGCTTAAAATAAACTGATAAGCCGACAACCAATCCTTCAATGTGCTTTCTTCTAACCACGGTCTGATTTCTTGCAACGCTAATTTGATTTGATCTGGTGTAAACCAACCGTTGTAGTGTTGTTCTTTAGCAATCAAGGCTTTGAGTTGATCAAATTCTGTCTGATTCAGTAAAGAAGAATGATCCTGACTCAGTAAGTCTTCAATCACTTGACCCAGCGCCGAAAAAGCACTTATAATTTGCTGTTGTTCCACGGTGCAAAAGTAAGGTTTTAATTTTTTTTGTTGCCCAACGCACAAAAGTATCGCTCAGACGTTATTATATTTGCACAAAATTTCGGATTATGGCCATCATGATTACAGACGAATGCATTAATTGCGGGGCTTGCGAGCCAGAATGTCCAAATAATGCAATTTACGAAGGAGGAGCAGAATGGAAATATGCTGACGGCACCTCTTTAAAAGGCATGATTCAGACGCTCAACGGAGAAGAAATCTCTGCTGATTTTGCTTTTGAACCTGTAAACATGGATGTCTATTACATCTCTCACGAAAAATGCACCGAATGTGTTGGTTTCCACGATGAGCCACAATGTGCTGCGGTTTGCCCTGTTGACTGCTGCGTTGATGACCCTGACTACCGCGAATCCGAAGACGAACTCCTTGCCAAGAAAAACTTCATGCACCTCTAAAGGTGAAGCAAGGCTTACTTCAACTATTTTTCTTTCTATTTTGCACTGTTCCCCTTTGGTCCTATAACGGCCGTGTGAGTCATGTCTATTTTGAACAAGACCAAAATGGACACATCATCAAAACCTCATCAACGGAACCAAATGGTCTAAAACTCATCGAGACCAACAACCACTTTCATTTTTTCATTGACGCCAATAATCCTTTGTTTCATATTTATGGACATATTGGAGGCTATAACATTACGCTGTTACATTTGCTTGCACTCGGTCTCAGCTTGCTGCTTCAGTTCCTGAGTTTTAAAAAAATCAATCGGGTCATGGCAGAAAGCAGGTTCTTTAAAAGGTGGTCCTTACGCTTTTTAAAGCTTACGTTATGGGGCCTGCTCTTCATGGTCAACATTGGTGTTTTAATTGGTATTGATTATTATCAGACCCAAATTCATTTTAGATATCACCAGATTCCCGTATTCAAAAATCAAACTATTAAAGCCGTTCAAAAAGGTCTGCACAATCCGATGTGGTTTGAAAAGCAAGCAACACCCCAGCTCAGTGTTCAACTCTACATTAAAACCGGGAATAAATGGCACACCCAACGCGAAAATCCGGTATTGTATTTTACGAAGGATGGGGAAAATACGCCATTGAAATTTTCTCATTCAAGTCACTTCATCAAACTAAGAGAAAATGGAAAGCATTCTAAGGTATTGCGCTCTAAAACACAATTTATTGTAATTGAAAGCCCTGATATTTCAGGTCATATTCAACAAGAAATATTCCTTCCAAACGGACAAAAAGTCAATCAATTAGGCCTAACAAAAAATGACCCTCCAAAGCGTATTTTGTTATTTGTAAACGGCTACAGACCCGTTTCTGCCTCTAAGGATTTAGAAAAAGTAAAAGATCAAATTTTGCAAAAGGGCCTCGAACATCCCGACTCTAGAAACCTCATCTACAGTACAGACACCTATGATTACTGGCAAAATAGTGCTGAACTTGTCAAAAAATTTGAAGCACGACTCGAGCCAGACCTTATTCTTTATGCAGATGGACATCATTCGATACAAAC
>JBILTD010000069.1:0-8831 GCA_044371695.1 Crocinitomicaceae bacterium
CCCATTCCGGCTCTAAGCCCACCAATTAACTGAAACATCACTTCAATGAGTTTGCCACGATAAGGCACTCGACCAGAAATGCCTTCTGGCACTAATTTCTTGATGTCGTCTTCGGCGTCTTGGAAATAGCGGTCTTTACTGCCTTTTTGCATGGCCTCTAATGAACCCATCCCTCTGTAAGACTTGAATTTACGACCTTCATAAATGATGGTTTCTCCTGGTGATTCTTCAACACCTGCAAACATAGAGCCGAGCATCACGATATCAGCTCCTGCTGCAATGGCTTTAACGATATCACCCGTATAACGGATTCCACCATCTGCAATAACGGGTACGCCAGTTCCTTCTAGGGCTTTTGCCACTTCATTGACAGCTGTCAACTGCGGAACCCCTACTCCGGCAATGACACGTGTGGTACAAATAGAACCCGGTCCAATTCCGACTTTAACAGCATCAGCACCTGCTTCTGCTAAGTATTTTGCAGCTTCAGCTGTTGCAATGTTACCAACTACAACCTCAAGTTGCGGGTAAATAGCCTTTACAGCCTTTAGTTGATCAACGACACCCTTGGTGTGTCCGTGAGCAGTATCAATGACAATGGCATCGACACCAGCCTCTACTAATGCTTTGACGCGGTCCATGGTGTCATAGGTAACACCAACGGCAGCCGCAACGCGCAAGCGCCCCAACTGGTCTTTACAAGAGCTTGGATGTTCTTTTACTTTAATGATGTCGCGATAAGTGATTAAACCAATTAGGCGGTTGTGCTCATCAACGACAGGTAGTTTTTCAATGCGGTTTTGTTGCAAAATAACCTCTGCGGTAGAAAGGTCAGTACCATCGCCAGTGGTGATGATATTTTCAGAGGTCATGATTTCGGTGACAGGTCTGTCTAGATTTTTTTCAAAACGGAGGTCGCGGTTGGTTAAAATGCCTTTGAGCGTTTTATCTGCGCTGACAACCGGAATACCACCAATGCTATATTCTCTCATGAGCGCTAAGGCATCTTTAACGAGTGCATCTTCAGCAAGAGTAATTGGGTCGATGATCATTCCGCTTTCGGATCTTTTAACCTTGCGCACTTCCATAGCCTGCGCCTCGATGCTCATGTTCTTGTGGATCACGCCTATGCCTCCTTGTTGGGCAATAGAAATAGCCAAAGCGGATTCAGTTACGGTATCCATGGCAGCTGAAACGATTGGCGTGTTTACCAAAATGTTTCGGGTAAACTTACTCTTTAAAGAGACGTCACGCGGAAGGACTTCAGAATAGGCTGGAGCCAATAAGACGTCGTCGTAGGTTAAACCTTCAGTTATTTGGGAAAGATTCGAGAGAGACATGAACTTATTTTTTAATAAATTCCTGCAAATTTAACAATAAAATTTCCCATTTTGTTAGCAATTGGTTACCAAATGCGCTTCCATTCGTCATGATATTCGTAAATTTATACTGTGAAAAGACTTTTATTACTCTTCGGACTCCTATTTTTGGTTAAAGCGCTTGATTTTCATGCGCAAGAAAATCAACTCATCCAACTTTCTGGCGTAGTGGTCACAGAAGAAGCTTTTGAACTTCCCTACACAACCGTTTACAACAAAACATTACGAAAGGGGCTTATTTCAGATAGCTATGGTTTTTTCTCAATTGTCTGCCAAAAAGGCGACACCATCTTGTTTTCAAGAAAAGGCTATTCAACGAGTCCTTTTATAGTCCCTGACACTCTTTCAGAAAACCGATACAGCATCATTCATATGCTCACGCGCGATACCCTAGAAATACCTGAAATCAGGGTTTATCCGTGGCCAAACAAAGAAGCTTTTGCCCAACATTTCGTCAACATGAATCCTTATGAAGATGACGTGCGCAGAGCTCAAAGAGAACTCAGCGGAGAATCTTTGGCTTTTGTTGCTGCTCGTCTTGACGCCGATCCTTCTTTAGCCTACGGCACCATGACTAAACAACAAAATACTAAAATTTACACCAATGGTCAGCTGCCACAAAACAACCTCCTCAATCCTTACGCATGGTCAAAACTGATCAAAGATTGGCAAGATGGCAAGCTGGTCAGGCAGTAACTATAGATTGAAGTGCTTTTCTGCTTCAATCGCAATGTATTCGCCAATTGCTAAAGACGCAGTGGCTGCCGGTGAAGGTGCATTCAATACATGAATCGAATTGCCATGATATTCAATTCTGAAGTCATCACGGGTATCACCATCTTCAGCCAATAACAAAGCTCTAACTCCTGAGCGCCCCGGATGAATGTCATCCATGGTTAAAGACGGAATCATGCGTTGTAAAGTTTTCAAGAAAAGCTTTTTAGAAAATGCCCTGCGGTATTCATTGATTCCGAAAGACATGTTATTGAAAAACAGCTTCCAAGTTCCTTTGTAAGTAAGTGCATCGTAAGTATCACGTAATGAGAAATCCGTTTTGCCATATCCTTCGCGTTTGAAAGTAAAGACAGCATTGGGACCACACTCGATTTCGCCATTGGTCATGCGCGTAAAGTGAACTCCTAGGAAAGGAAAATCTGGATTAGGTACCGGATAAATGAGGTTTTTAACTTTGTGTTTTGCTTCAGGCGTCAATTCGTAATAATCTCCACGAAAACCAACCACTTGTTCCTTCAGTTGAACGCCATCTTTGCGCGCCAAACGATCTGCCTGTAAACCTGCACAAAAAACTAAGTAGCGCGCCTCAAAATTACCTTTATTTGTAAAAATCTGAGAAGTATCCTCGCTTTTTTCAATGCCCTGAACTTCACACCCTAAATGCATCGCACTTTGTGGATTTGCTGCTAAAGCAAGTTCAGCCATTTTTTCTGTTGCGCCTCTGAAATCTATGATTCCAGTAACTGGTACCCAAATTCCACCAATACTTTTGACATGCGGTTCAATTTCGTTGACTTGAGCGGCACTAATTTTTTCAATGCCCTCAATGCCATTTTCTAGTCCAGTATTAAAAATTTTGTCCATGTGTGGCAATTCCTTTTCATCAGTTGCCACAACCACTTTTCCACAAACATCATGCGCAATGCCATATTCTTTGGCAAAGGCAACTAATTCTTTGCGGCCTTGAATACAATTTCTAGCTTTTAAAGAACCTGGCTTGTAGTACAGACCAGAGTGAATCACCCCAGAATTGTTTCCAGTTTGGTGATCTGCTAGTACTTTTTCCTTTTCGAAAAGGACGATACTGAGGTTAGGGAATTTCTTTTGAAGCTTGTAAAAGGTAGCCGCACCCACAATTCCTCCGCCAATAATTGCAATATCGTATTTCATAGCCATTGATTTTTGATGCAAATTTAAGGATTTTGTACTTTTGCGCTGATGAATCAATACCAGCGCGTTGCTTTTTATACTTTAGGTTGTAAACTTAATTTCTCAGAGACATCTACAATTAGTAGATTGTTCGAGGATGGCGGCTTTGCAAAGGTTGATTTTGAGGAGCATCCTGATGTCTTTGTCATTAATACCTGCTCGGTCACTGAAAACGCCGACAAAAAATGCAAACAATTGGTCAAACGCGCCAAGAAAATCTCTCCTGAATCCATGGTGATTATTTTGGGGTGTTATGCGCAGCTCAAACCTGAAGAAATTGCCCAAATGCCTGGTGTCGACCTCGTTTTAGGAGCCAATGAGAAATTCAACGTCCTCGAGCACCTTGAGCAAAAGCGTTCGGAAATCGAGCAAAATAACGCAACCGCAAATGCGTTTGAAAAAGCAACGATTGTTCACGATAACATCAAGCATACCCATGAGTTTATTCCTTCGCATTCTTATGGTGATCGCACGCGCTCGTTCTTAAAAGTTCAAGATGGCTGTGACTACTTCTGTACCTTTTGCACCATACCATTAGCACGCGGAAAAAGCAGGAATGCAAGTATCGCCCAAACCATTGTTGAGGCTAAAAAAATTGCCGCTACAGAAGTCAAAGAAGTCGTTCTAACAGGAGTCAATATCGGTGACTTCGGGCAAGGTAGCGAAGAAAACTTCTTTGAACTCACAAAAGCACTAGACAAAATAGAGGGTATTGATCGCTTCAGAATTTCGTCAATCGAACCCAACCTGCTTTCCAATGAAATCATTGATTTCTGCCTCACAAGCGCCACCCGTTTTGCACCGCACTTTCATATTCCGTTGCAAAGTGGCTCTGATGAAATCTTAGAAAAAATGCGCCGCAAATACCGCAGCGAACTTTTTGCTAACCGCATTGCGCAAATCAAAGCGATCAATCCGGATGCTTGCATTGGGGTTGATGTCATTGTTGGTTTCCCGGGTGAAACCGATGACAACTTCCTTGAAACCATGCATTTCTTAAAAGACCTCGATATTTCTTACTTACACGTCTTTACTTATTCCGAACGCGCCAATACGGGTGCTCCGAAACTCGGCACAAAAGTTCCGATGGAAGTCAGAAGAGAGCGCAGTAAGCAACTGCATTTGTTGTCGGACCGCAAGAAGCAAGCATTTTACCAAACGCAAATTGGCAAAACAAAAAAGGTGCTTTTTGAGCAAGAAGAAAACGAAGGTTTTCTATATGGATTTACAGAAAATTATGTCAAAGTCAAGACGCCTTTCGCTGCTGAACTTGTCAATCAAATTGTCGATATTCAAATTACAGAAATTGACCGCGATGGCCTCGCAAAATGCCTTATTTTAGCTAACTTTGCAGAGAATTAACAGCATGAAGACAACTTACATTACCCGACGCGAAACCTTTAACGCAGCTCACAAACTTTGGCGTGAAGAATGGTCCGAAGAAAAAAACTGGGAGGTTTTTGGCAAATGTTCCAATCACAACTGGCACGGCCATAACTTTGAACTTTGGGTAACAGTCAAAGGAACGCCTGATCCAGAAACTGGTTTCATCATGAACCTAAAGTTGCTCAGTCAGCTTGTAAAAATTCATGTCATTGAAGCCCTCGATCACAAAAATCTCAATCTTGATGTTCCGTTTTTAGAAGGGATTATGGCCTCTACTGAAAATATGGCTATCGCTATATGGGACATTCTTGCACCACTCGTATTGGAAAACGGCGGGGAGCTCGCTAAAATTAAACTGCTCGAAACAGAAAATAACTATGTAGAATACTACGGCGGAAAGGAACCTTTCTAAGTAAATCTCGTTTGTTAGTTTTAAAACACCTCAATTGGAAAATTCTAAACTCCAGGATCTCTACAAAAGCGTCATTGAACAACTTGGTGAAAACCCAGCACGTGAAGGGCTCTTAAAAACCCCAGAACGCGTGGCCAAAGCCATGAAATTCTTGACCAACGGCTACGATCAAGACCCTGATGCCATTATTGAATCAGCGATTTTTCACGAAGAATATTCAGAAATGGTCTTGGTGAAAGATATCGAGGTTTATTCGATGTGCGAACACCACATGTTGCCATTTTTTGGAAAAGCGCATATTGCCTACATCCCGGACGGCAAAATTGTCGGTCTCAGTAAAATCCCACGTGTGGTCGATGCCTATTCTAGAAGACTACAAGTGCAAGAAAGACTTACTATAGAAATCAGAGAATGCATTCAAAGAACCCTATCCCCAAAAGGTGTCGCAGTTGTGATTGAGTGTGCACACATGTGCATGCAAATGCGTGGCGTTCAAAAACAAAATTCAGTGACCACAACTAGTGCCTTCACCGGACTTTTTATGAACAACGACGCAACAAGAAGAGAATTTATTAATTTAGTACAAGCTAAAATTCATTAACCATGGAAGAATTCAACTATCAACAAGAAGGCTCTCTAAGCCAAGATTACGCTAGAAGTTTCATCAAAAGCGTTTACACGTACATGTTTGCTGCACTGAGCATTTCAGGTGTAGTCTCTTATTTTATCGGAAGCAATGCACCATTGATGGCTTCATTGTTTCTGACAGCATCGGGCGGCGTTTCTATTTTCTTTTATGTCGTTTTGTTTTCACCATTGCTCATTTCATTTGCAATGGCAGGTGGCATCAATAAGTTTTCGATGCAGACCCTCCTGATTTTATTTGTTGCCTATGCTGTTTTACTGGGCATGAGTTTGTCCGTATTATTCATGGCCTACTCTACCGCAACCCTTGGCACCACTTTCTTGCTTACAGCAGGTTCGTTTGGCTTTATGGCTTTCTTGGGTTATACCACTAAAACTGATCTCACCAAATTTGGAAGCTTACTTTATATGTTACTTTTTGGTGTTATCATCGCAAGTTTAATCAATATGTTCGTGAGTAGTGAAGGTTTTGATTACGTCATTTCATTAGTTTGTGTATTCATCTTTACTGGCCTAGTTGCCTATGAAATGCAAATGATTAAAAACATGGCTTACCAAGCACAAATGGACGGAACCATGCGTCAAAAATTAGCCTTATTTGCTGGTTTTCAACTCTATCTGACATTCGTCAATTTATTCTTGTCTTTGCTCAGATTACTTGGTAACAGAAACTAAACAAACCATACTTCATAAAAAAGACCCAACATTGGGTCTTTTTTTTTGGACAAGCGGGCGTCTGAATCAAAACAATCGTTATTTTTGACCCATAAATTTTAAGTTATGTCAGACAATTTCTTTGAAGGATCTACTGCAGCTGTTGGTACCCTTGTTACCATTGCCCTACTTGGCATCATCGTTTCGATCCTTATCTGGGGTTAATACTTAAAAAATGATCCATGCCGTTTAACACCTTATTTTCATGGTGGATCGGTCGGCGTATGGATCGCATCAACGACTTTCGGGACCACCCTATTGTTAATCAAGAGCGCACCCTTTCCTTTCTTCTGCTTGAAGGTGCACAAACCTCTTACGGTAAAAAATACAATTTTCAGCAACTCGATAACTACGCTCAATTCAGCACTAGCGTACCACTTTCCGATTACGGTCTGCTCAAGCCATATATAGACCGCGCTATTGAAGGAGAATGTGATTTATTATGGCCCGGACAAACCAAATGGTTCGCGAAATCATCGGGTACAACTGCTGATCGGATCAAAATTCTACCCATAACAGAGAGCTCTTTATTAGAAAACCACTATGCGGGTGGCAAAGACCTCCTTGCCCAATACTATCATAATTTTGAAGGTCGAAAACTCTATAATGCCAAGCATTTAATTGTTGGCGGAACCGGAAAAATTGAGCAGCACAGCGATGGTGTTTTTATCGGGGATTTATCTGCAATTATAATCAATAACCTCCCCATCTGGACCGAACTCAGACGCACCCCAAAAAAAGAAATTGCATTACTAGAAAACTGGGAAGAAAAATTGGAGCGCATGGCTGCGTCTGTATGCAAAGAAAACATTTGCATCATTGCAGGTGTGCCTAGCTGGACCTTGCTCTTGTTACAAAAAGTACTTGTGCATGCCAAAGCGAACACTATTCAAGAAGTTTGGCCAAATCTTGAACTCTATATCCATGGAGGCATGTCTTTTACCCCTTACAAAGGTGCCTTTGAAAAAATAATCGGAAAGTCCGACATGAATTATGTCGAGAACTACAATGCTTCTGAAGGGTATTTTGGCTTACAAGATCAAAAAGACAATAAAGACCTCTTGCTTTTGACCAACTCTGAGGTTTTCTATGAATTTATTCCCATGGACAACTTTGATGGTCTTGAATCAAAAAAGGTGCTTCCATTAGAAGAGGTGCAAATCAATACCGACTACGCATTGGTTATTTCAACCTCTGCTGGTCTATGGCGTTACATCATTGGTGATACCGTTCGTTTTACGCAAACCGAACCCTATCGTTTTGTGGTAAGTGGCCGGACGGCACATTATATCAATGCTTTTGGAGAAAAATTAATCATTGAGCACGCAGATAAGGCCCTAAGTGCAACTTGCAAAGCGCATCAGGTACAAATCAGAGAATATACAGTAGCGCCAGATTTTAGCGGCGCTTCAGAAGTTGGAGCACATCATTGGCTAATCGAATTTGAAAATAACCCAACAGATTCAGCTGCTTTTATGCAAACGCTTGATGAACAACTCAAAAAAGAAAATGCCGATTACGATGCTAAGCGCAAAGGCAATATCAATATCGGATTCCCGTTACTTAGCCTTGCAGCACCTGGAACTTTTCATCAGTGGTTAAAAAATAAAGGTAAATTAGGGGGGCAACACAAAGTCCCACGTCTGCAGAACGATGATACTTTACTCAAGGAAATAAGGCAACAAGCATGAAATGGATCAAACTATATTGTATCCTCTTTGCACTGAGTATGTATACCCAAGCACAGGTATGGCAGCTTGAAAAGGAACAGAACTTGACAAATTCTGGCCAGCAGTGGGTCCTGGATGAATGGGGTCAGCTCTATCAGTGGAAAGATAACAGCATTAGCTTACGTAATGTACAAACCGGACAACTATTTCAAGAGTCGTTCAAATATTTTGGTCAAATCAGCGGGGTTTACCCACTCAATGGGCTTCAGAGTTTGATTTTCTCTGAAGAGCAGCAAATGATAGGTGTCTTGGACAACACGCTTCAGTTAAAAGGCTCGAGTATCAATCTTACCGAGCAAGGTTTTGAATTTGTAACAGCAATTGCCTCGAGCGCAAGACCTGATTTCATTTGGCTTTTTGATCAGTATCGCGAACGCCTTATTTTATATAATATCAAATCTGCACAAGCTGTTCAGATTATAGATAATTGTTTTGGCGGCATCAAAGACCTACAACTTGTTCAATTTTTTGAATACCAACAAAACCTCATTTGCCATTTGAGTAATGGCCGCTTTTTTGAGTTTGATCGCAACCTTACCTTAGTTAAGAAATTGACATTAGCACCAAACCTTCACCTTTTTGGGTATCAAAATGAACTTTGGCAACAAGAACAAAATAGAA
>JBILTD010000227.1:0-2748 GCA_044371695.1 Crocinitomicaceae bacterium
TGCACCTGCACAAAGTAAAACAGCGCCCATTGATGCCGCCATACCTGTACAAATGGTAGCAACGTCAGGACGGATATATTGCATGGTGTCATAGATACCAAGGCCGGCGTAAACAGAACCCCCTGGGGAATTCAAGTAGATTTGAATGTCTTTTTTGGCATCAACAGACTCTAAAAATAAAAGTTGTGCATTAATGATATTGGCAACTTGGTCATTGATACCGGTACCCAAGAAAATGATGCGGTCCATCATGAGTCTAGAGAAGACATCCATTTGGGTCATGTTCAAAGGGCGTTCTTCAATGATGTATGGTGTCATGGAAGATTCGATATAATGATCTACAGACATGCTGCTGATGCCCATATGTTTGGTTGCGTATTTGCGAAATTCGTGGCTGTCCATAATTTGTGTTTATTTAAGGTCTCAAAATTAACGATAAAGGTTGGCTTAATTGCTGAATAGCGCACAAAAAAAAATCCTGAATTTCTCCAGGATTTTTAAATGTGAATTTGAAGCTTATTTTACTAAATCGATAAATGCGGCTTCATTCATGTATTTGATGAATTCACGGTCTTTAGCTGCTTTAGCTTTGAGCGCTGCATTTTTTGCAAGTGCAATTTTTAAAGAGGCAACCACTGCATCCACATTGCTACCGCTTCTCGCTTCAATGATCGCTTTAAGATAAGCAAGTTCTGCAGTTTCTTTTAGGTTTGCAGCTGCCTTCTTAGCAAGGTCGGTTTTATCTTGTAATACAAGCGCTAAAACTTTATTGTAGCTGTCTTGGCTTATGTTTTTCTCAGCAGCGCTATAGTTGCCTTCCATGATGTCAATAATACCTTGATTGTATCCTGAAACAGTAGTTTTAGAACGCAATAGTTTTTTAGCTGCAGCGCGATTGCCTTCAAGGATAAGGCTTGCTGCCAAATTGTTGTCAGTAACAGCATTTGCTTTGAGCTCATTTGCTTTTTTGAAAGCTGCAGCTGCTTCTTTGGTTTTGTTTAATTCAAAAAGCGTTGCGCCGAGGTTGGTGTGTGTGCGGTGGTCTTGTGCATAGTTAGCTGCAGCAATTCCGTAAATAGTCGCTTTTTGATTGAGGTCAGTGGTTAGTTTGCCAGCTGTGAAGAGTAATTCTTCTACAGAAAGTGAATTTGGGTTATTTACAACGGCGCTTTTAAGTTCGTCATCAGAAAGACCATATTCAGTATATTTTACAACAACAACAGCACGGCGAATCATTGGGAAGACATCGCGCTCTAGTTCTGTGTAAGCTTTACCAAGATTGAACATATCTTTTTCACGCTGCTCTGGATCTTTGGTCATTTCTAGTATGCGTATGAAAAGGTTTTTATCTGCTTCTGGAATTGTGGTTGTAATGGCTAATTGGCTTTTGAAACCTTCGAAGTCTTCGCCGTATTTAGCAAGTTGGTATGCAGCTGTGTCAGAATAAGCAGTGAGTTTTGCTTTTTTCATGAGGTCAGTTAATGCTTTGCGAGCTGCAACTGTACGGTCTGATGATAGGTTATCGTTTTTCGATACTTCACCGTCTGGTGAGGCATAACCATTGATTTCAATACCGGTAATTTTGATTTTAGGGTTGTTTTGTGCAGCCTGAATCCATGAAATTAAAGCAGCAATATCTTGATCTTTTAATTCTGTCGGGCGGATGGCAGATTTCCCTCTTTCAAAGTTAAAAGTTGCAGTAGTTGTTTTGTCAAACTGACGAACTAAAGCATCTTCTTCAGTTAGGACCTTGAATGTTTTGTCAACCAAATATGGGGTAATGATGGTTGCATCTGCAATTTTAGTTTCAGGTAGTGCGCCTTTTTCACTGGTTTGTTTGTAAAGCTTACCTGTAATAATGAGGTCAGCTGCTTCCATTTCTGGTGTATAGGCTACGGTTTCTTCAAAGGTAGCGGTACCGCCAGTTTTGAAATCAATGGTGGTGCCGTTTCCGGTTACTTTAGAACCATTGACATACCAAGTGCCGATAGCAGTGCTCCCAATTTTTGGTGTAATCTCTGCCTTCGCTTTCTTTTGGATGCCTTTTTCAGGAACATTTACTGTAATAGACACCTTAACAGAATCTGCATGCATTTCTAACGGATTCGGATTTACAGTGTAAGTAATGTCTTTAACAAGATCGCAAGAGCTCATGAAAAGAACGCTTGATCCGAGGAAAAGGGCTGGCTTGAAATACTTTAAAGTCATGATATCAGTTTTGATAGGACAAAAATAGGAAGAAAAATTAACGAAGCGAAATTAGCGCTTGGTCATTGCGTGAAACTTAAATTGAGTTCCATTAGCGGCTTGAGCACAAAATCGCGTTCTTGGTATCGCGGATGCGGAATTTGTAGCCTTTCATCGAGCAGTACCAAGCTCTCATAAAAAATAATATCAAGGTCGATACAGCGATCTTCATACGAAGCTTTTGTTTTGCTGCGACCCAGCTCAATTTCAATTTGTTGTAGTGTTTCTAGTACTTGATGCGGCGTAAGTTGGGTGGTCAAGAGTAAACATCCATTGAGAAATTGGTGCACTGATACAAACCCTTCGGGCGCAGTTTGATGCAAACTAGAAACCTGAAGTACTTTTCCGCAGCGTTCATTGAGTAATTGAATGGCGCTTTGAATATGCGCCTCTCGATCGCCAAGATTCGAACCAAAAGCAATGACAACCCGATTTGGGCCTACTGTCGCCATTTGAAATTCTTGATGAGTTGTTGTAAATCGGTTTTGAGGTATTGTAGGG